>JBKJLF010000790.1:0-7333 GCA_046597185.1 Burkholderiaceae bacterium
CAGGAAAATCGTCGCGCACATACAGGTGGGCTTCTCGCATTTGAATTTCTGGATGAATGGCAACCTGATGGGAGCGGACCATCTGTTGTATTCCCATTACCAAACTAAGGGTTGACAAGACCAAAACCATTGCCATCAGTTGCATCATTTTCCTGGCTTCTTCATTATTCTTGTAAACGTAAGCGTAGCCCTTATACTTCAGTATCATCAGGCGTATCCGTAAATCGGTTAATAGAATGTGGCGAATTACGAAAAGTCGAATTTGCGCTTTTAAAAGAGTTAGCCAGTCCATGATTGATGTTTGTGCGTTGGGGCGCGAACGACCCGGTAATGTTCAAGCAAGCAAAAAAGCCACCCGAATGGATGGCTTTTTACTTTACCCCTTTGGAAACTTCCACATGTCGTTGGAAATTTCGCGTCATGAAATCAAATTCTACGGCTAACTACTTGATTTCATTAATAATTTTGGGGTGATCGATGGGGCTCGAACCCACGACAACAGGAATCACAATCCTGGACTCTACCAACTGAGCTACGACCACCACTGAACTTTTTCACCCTAACGGCCAAGCGTCTTGATGACCAAGTAAGCTAGCTATTATAAGAACTTTTGAACTTGTTTGCAACCTGATTCAAGAATTTCACTTCAGTTTTACGTATTTTATTTAAAACTGGCTCGCTACTTCCACAATTGGCGGGTTTAAATTCAGTAAATGGGCAAACGCATACGCCAACGCGCCGGCTTTGCCACTGGTAAAGCCTGTCAGGCGCGCGCTATCGCCAGCCTCAGCTTGCGCTGCTGTGGCATTCCCGTCAGCACTGAGCAAACGCTGCAATTGGCGTGCCACTGCCGCACCGGTGTCGATCAGCGTCACCGCCTTGTTACCCTGTGCCGCAATGATGTGTTCAATTTGATCGCGCACAAACGGGTAATGGGTGCAACCCAACACCAGGGTATCAGCCCCTTGCGCCAGCAAAGGCGGGATATAGCGCTGCAATAATTCCCGCGTGGCCGGGGTGTCTAGCTCCCCTTGCTCAATTTGCTGAACCAGCCCGGTGCATGGTTGAAGCAAAAAGCGCACTTGCGTTTCCTGGCTGATTTGCTGCTGCAAGAGCTTGAATTTTTCCCCTTGCAAGGTGTTATTGGTCGCCAATACCCCGACGATGCGGCTTTGGCTCACGGCTGCTGCTGGTTTTAAACCCGGCTCCACCCCCACCAGCGCCAGCTTGGGGTAGCGCGCACGCAATACGCTAATGGCCGCTACCGTGGCCGTGTTGCACGCCACCACCAGCGCGCGTGCGCCGCGTGCGAGCAAAAATTCGGCGATATGCTCGGTCCGCGCCACAATCTCTGATTCCGGCTTTTCCCCATAGGGCGCAAAGCCGGAATCGGCGAAATACAATAAATCCTGCTGCGGCAGCAAGGCCTGAATATGACGCAGGACCGATAAGCCACCAACCCCCGAATCAAATACCCCGACCGGTGCGCTACTGCCTTCGGTGTGTATGGATGAACTCACTGTGCCTCGCTAGCCGTTACTTTGCAACCACAGGAATTTGAATCGCGGACGAACCAGCCGAATTGGCCGAATTGGCCGAATTGGCTATCCGCGCTTCCCATTCTTTTGGCCCGGTAATATGCACCGACGTACCTGTCGAATCCACCGCCACCGTCACCGGCATGTCTTGCACGTCAAATTCATAAATCGCTTCCATGCCCAAATCGGCAAAGCCCAGCACCTTGGCCGATTTAATCGCCTTCGATACCAAATAGGCCGCGCCGCCCACCGCCATTAAATAGGCTGACTGGTGTTGTTTGATCGACTCAATCGCCACCGGTCCGCGTTCGGCCTTGCCTATCATTGCGATCAGGCCGGTTTTTGCCAGCATCATGTCGGTAAATTTATCCATGCGCGTGGCAGTGGTGGGGCCTGCCGGGCCGACCGCTTCGTCCCGCACCGGATCGACCGGGCCAACATAGTAAATCACGCGATTGGTAAAATCCACGGGCAAGCTTTCACCCTTGGCCAGCATGTCGGCAATGCGCTTGTGCGCGGCATCGCGCCCGGTCAGCATTTTGCCATTGAGCAGCAAGGTTTGGCCCGGCTTCCATGCGGCGACTTGTTCCCGCGTGAGGGTGTTTAAGTCTACCCGTTGCGAGCGCTCGGTGTCGGGCGTCCAATGCACATCCGGCCAGGTAGACAGCGCAGGCGGGTCGATATAGGCCGGCCCGGAACCATCGAGTACAAAGTGCGCATGGCGGGTTGCGGCGCAGTTGGGAATCATCGCCACTGGTTTGGAGGCGGCATGGGTCGGGTACATGTTGATTTTGACATCCAACACCGTGCTCAAACCGCCCAAACCTTGCGCACCAATGCCCAGCGCGTTGATTTTGTCGCATAACTCGATGCGCAATTCCTCCAGCTTGCTTTGTGGGCCACGGGCTTTGAGTTCATACATGTCGATATCGTCCATCAGCGACTCTTTCGCCATCAACATCGCTTTTTCTGCCGTGCCGCCAATGCCTATGCCCAGCATGCCCGGCGGACACCAGCCCGCACCCATCAGCGGTACGGTTTTCAAGACCCAATCGATCAGGGAATCGGATGGATTCAGCATTACAAACTTGGTTTTGTTTTCCGAGCCACCACCCTTGGCCGCCACTTTTACATCAATCGTATTGCCGGGCACCAGTTCCATATGCACCACGGCAGGGGTGTTGTCCTGGGTGTTTTTGCGCTCAAACTGCGGGTCAGCCACAATCGAGGCGCGCAATTTATTGTCGGCAAAATTGTAAGCCTGCCTTACGCCCTGATTTACCGCATCCACCAGCGAGCCAGTAAAACCCTCCAACTTGACGCCCATGCCCACCTTCAAAAACACATTCACGATGCCAGTATCCTGACAAATCGGACGTTTGCCTTCGGCGCACATGCGTGAATTGGTCAAAATTTGCGCAATCGCATCTTTGGCGGCCGGGCTTTGCTCGGCTTCATAGGCCCGCGCGAGATGAGCAATGTAATCGGCAGGGTGATAATAGCTGATGTATTGCAGGCTGGCTGCGACCGATTCGATCAGGTCGGCTTGCGTAATGATGGTCATAATGAGGGCTTTCCGTAAGTCTGGTTGGGTGAGGTTACAATACCACTTCGGCGAATGGCTTGACAGGGCGCGCGGCGAGTGCCTCGCTTTGGGATAGCGTAATCGTGCTCATGGCTTGCATTTTTAATGAAATAAAACAGTTTTTCTATTTTACACGGAGTTCTGCCCGGGCGCGGCCACGCAAAAAAACAATGGATTTATCAAAAAGTGACGGTTTTCCCGCAAAACAAAGGCCATCTATGATAAATTGCAACAGAATCACGCGCAATTGAATTGATAAAACCCGACTTGTGCTTGAATTTTGCGTCTCGTGGTAATACCACTTGCAAACCACTCTGGTGAAAAAGATCGCGATGACCTGAAAATTTGATGGAGAACATGGAATGACCGAACAACATACAGCAACACCCGAGGTAGCTCAGGAGCCTAAACAAGAATCACGTGTATTTAATCCACCTGCTACATTTTCGGAGCACGCAGCCATCAAGGATATGGCCGCCTACCACGCGCTTTGTGCGGAAGCGGAACAGGATTACCAGGGTTTTTGGTCGCGCCTGGCCAATGAAAACCTGGAATGGCATGAACCGTTTACCAAAGTATTGAATGAATCCAACGCGCCATTTTATCGCTGGTTTGAAGATGGCAAACTCAATGCCTCGTATAACTGTCTGGATCGCCATCTGCATAACGGCAATGCCGATAAAATCGCCCTGATTTTTGAAGCCGATGATGGCGACACGCAAGAAGTGACGTATCGTGAATTGCATCAAAAAGTATGTCGTTTTGCCAATGGTCTGAAGCAATTGGGCATCAAGAAGGGGGATCGTGTCATTATCTATATGCCGATGTCGATCCAGGGCGTGGCTGCGATGCAGGCTTGCGCGCGCATTGGTGCCACCTATTCGGTGGTGTTCGGTGGCTTTTCGGCCAAATCTTTACAGGAGCGGATTATTGACGCCGGTGCGGTGGCGGTGATTACCGCTGACGGTCAATTGCGCGGCGGCAAGCAATTACCCTTGAAGTCGATTGTGGATGAGGCCCTGGAGTTGGGCGGGTGTGAATCGATTCGCCATGTGGTGGTGTATCAGCGTACCCGTGGCATGGTGTTGTGGGATGATCAGCGTGATGTATGGTGGCACAATGTATTGAGCCATCAGCCGGATGAATGCGAGCCGGAATGGGTCGATGCCGAGCACCCTTTGTTTATTCTCTACACTTCCGGTTCAACCGGTACGCCCAAGGGGGTGCAACATTCAACCGGTGGCTATTTGCTGTGGGCCATGTTGACCATGAAGTGGACCTTTGACATCAAACAGAGCGATGTGTTCTGGTGTACCGCCGATATTGGCTGGGTCACAGGCCATACCTATGTTTGTTACGGCCCACTGGCGGTGGGTGCGACCGAGGTGGTGTTTGAAGGCATACCCAGCTACCCCAATGCCGGACGTTTTTGGGATACCATCCATAAGCACAAGGTCAGCATCTTTTATACCGCCCCCACAGCGATTCGTTCATTGATCAAAGCCTCGGATTTGGACCCCAAAGCCCACCCGAATCAATATGATTTGAGCAGCTTGCGCCTGTTGGGCTCGGTGGGCGAGCCGATCAATCCGGAAGCGTGGATGTGGTATTACCGCAATGTAGGCGCTGAGCGTTGCCCGATTGTGGATACCTTCTGGCAAACTGAAACGGGCGGCCACATGATTACGCCCTTGCCAGGTGCCACGCCGATGGTGCCGGGTTCGTGTACCTTGCCCTTGCCGGGGATTGCTGCAGCGATTGTGGATGAGGCAGGTAAAGAATTGTCGAACGGGCAGGGCGGTTTGCTGGTGATTAAACGGCCTTGGCCTGCCATGATCCGCACCATCTGGAATAATCCCGAACGCTTTAAGAGCAGTTATTTCCCGGCAGAATTGGGTGGGAATCTGTATTTGGCGGGTGACGGCTCAATTCGCAATAAAGATACAGGTTATTTTACAATTACGGGGCGCATTGACGATGTGCTAAATGTTTCCGGTCACCGCATGGGGACGATGGAAATTGAATCTGCCCTGGTCGCCAACCCGCTGGTGGCGGAAGCGGCGGTGGTAGGTAAGCCTGATGAGGTGACAGGTGAATCGATTTGTGCCTTTGTGGTGTTGCGTGGCGCGCGCCCGACGGGTGAGGACGCCAAGAAATTGGCGTTGGAATTGCGCAACTGGGTGGCCAAAGAAATTGGCCCCATCGCCAAACCCAAAGAAATTCGCTTTGGTGATAACCTGCCCAAAACCCGTTCCGGCAAGATTATGCGCCGCCTGTTACGGGTCTTGGCCAAGGGGGAAGAGATCACGCAAGACATTTCCACCCTCGAAAACCCGGCTATTTTGGAGCAATTGAAACAAACCGTGTAAATTATGCTGGCGTAATTGCGAAAGCTTGCTATAATAGCGGACTTCGTGAAGCTGCAATCTCGCGAAAGCAGGAGAGATGGATGAGTGGTTGAAGTCGCACGCCTGGAAAGCGTGTATAGGTTCATAGCCTATCCGGGGTTCGAATCCCCGTCTCTCCGCCAGAATTGGTTTATAAAGTTTGCATAACCCGCAATAACGACAAAGCCCGCATCACTCAAATCGAGAATGCGGGTTTTTTGTGGGTACCGTGTTTGCGCCTTGTGCGATAATGGCAAAGTCAATACTTAAACCTTCATGGAGCCAGATTGTGAAATTACCGACGCGGCATGTACTGGGTCTGCTGCTTTCTTGCTTGGCTGGCACGGTTGTCGCGGATAATTATCACTGCGTTTCGCTGCAATATCCCCCCTTGATTCATCAGGACGACGATGGCAAAGTTGACGGCCTGGCAGTTGAACTGGTGACGGCCGTGTTCAAGCGCATGGGGCATAGCGTTAGCGTGGAAGTGTTGCCCTGGGCGCGCTCGCTGGCCTTGATGAAAGCGGGTGAGCGCGATTGTATCTTTACGATTTTCCGTAATGCCGAGCGCGAAGCGTTTCTTGACTTTAATCAGCATTCGATTATTCCTCAGGTCGTGTATTTCTATGCGCAAAAGCGTGCACAATTAAAATTTGATGGCAATATGGGCTTGTTGTTGCAATATCGAATTGGCACCGTGAATAAAATCAATTACGGCCCCAAATTTGAAGAAAACCGTAGCAAAATGCTGCTTGAAGAAGTTGGCTCACTGGAACAAAATTTCCAAAAGCTGGCTCTGGGGCGTATTGATTTGGTGCCGAGCAACTTCTATACTGCCAGCTTTACCCTTGAGCAGGCTGAGGTGAAGCCCTATGCCCGGCATTTGGTCAAATTGCCTGTGCCACTTGATACCGTGCCCAGCTTTATTGGTTTTGCCAAAGAACGCAAACTGCAGGCGCTGGCCGCCCAATTCGATGTGGAATTGAAAAAAGTGGTGCGTTCGGGTTTATATCAGAAACTTTTGAAGAAATATAACATCCAAATGACGCCAGAGCTGAAAAGTTATTTGCGCAATTTTTAATATGCTGCCGTGAACCGATGGAGTGGGTATGCTGGACAGGCTCAATAGAAGATGGTTAAGGGGGTTGCTTTGTTGGCTGGGTTTGCTCTTGCTGCCACCGGTACAGGCAGGGTCATCCGTGGTTTTGAACCCGACACCATTTCAGTTAAGCGGCAATAATTTGGCGGTGGTGGTGAATGACGACGACCCAAATAGTGTGGCGGTAGCGCAATACTATCAAAAGGTGCGCCAGATTCCCGAACAAAACATCGTGCATGTGGTTTTGCCAGTGAAGCCGCATCGCTTGACCGCAGATGCCTTCCGCAAATTACAGCGTAATATTTCGATTCAATTAATGCCCCATATTGAAGCCATTTTGCTGGTCTGGAGTTCGCCTTATGCGGTCGAGTGTCAATCCATCACCTCGGCGCTGAGTCTGGGCTTTGACGCTGCGCTGTGTAAAGACAGTTGTGCTGCCAGCAGGCCCAGCCGCTACTACAATTCCAATATTAGCCAACCGTTCAAACAAATCGGCTTTCGGCCCTCGATGTTGTTGCCCATAGAAAGCGTTGAGCAAGCCAAGGCTATTATTGATCATGGCGTGGCCAGTGGTTTCAGGATAACGCCCGCTTCGGCTTATTTTGTGCATACCAGCGACACCAAGCGCAATAGCCGTGCGGCTTTTTTTCCGCCGCCGGGCGTGGTGCTTGATAAAAAACTGACGATACGCCATGTGCAAGCCGATTTCCTGGCTGGCGCACAG
>JBKJLF010000798.1:0-3619 GCA_046597185.1 Burkholderiaceae bacterium
GGGGCAATGGTCGGCGGTTGGTTTGGCCGCCTGTGGTGTGCTTTGGTTGACCTGGCAAGCCGGGCAATTGCCATGGATCGCCCTGACCCTGGCTTGTACCTTTGGCACCTATGGGCTGTTGCGCAAAACCGCCAGTTTAGGCCCGCTGGAAGGTTTGTCGATTGAAACTATTCTTTTATCACCGCTGACGCTGGCTTATTTGATTTGGTTGCTTTGGCATCATGAATTTTCCTTTTTACAACAACCACTCGCGACCCAGGGTTGGCTGATTTTGGCTGGCCCGATTACCGCCATTCCACTCTTGTTGTTTGCTGCGGGGGCGCGCCGGATTCCCTTGTCTTTATTAGGTATGTTGCAATATATTGGCCCCAGCTTGCAATTATTGCTGGGCGTGCTGATCTATCACGAGCCGTTTGGCTGGGGCCGCATGAGCGGTTTTATCATTATCTGGAGTGCGCTGGCACTCTATAGTCTGGAAGGGCTGTGGTATAACAAAGCCCAAGTTGCAGCCAATTCCAGCTAAACGTATCGTTTTGCAAACAAGCTTTGGTAAAATTAATCGATTCAATTTACACCGCTTTTCACGCTGCTTTCTCCGATCTTTATTTTGTTAATTATTATCACTCACACTCACACTCAAACTCGAACTCAAAACCATGGCCAATTACGTTTACACAATGAACCGGGTGGGCAAAATTGTTCCTCCCAAACGTCAGATTCTTAAAGATATTTCCCTCTCCTTTTTTCCTGGTGCCAAAATTGGCGTGCTCGGTTTAAACGGTTCGGGCAAATCCACGCTACTTAAAATCATGGCGGGTCTGGATAAGGATATTCAAGGCGACGCGGTGCCGATGCCGGGCTTGAATATTGGCTATTTACCACAGGAACCGATTCTGGAAGCCGATAAATCGGTGCGTGAAATCGTCGAAAGCGGCCTGGGCGAAGCGTTTGAAGCGCAAGCCAAGCTGGACGCGGTGTATGCCGCCTACGCCGAAGAAGATGCGGATTTTGATGCGCTCGCCACTGAACAGGCGCGGCTGGAAGCGATTATTTCATCGTCCGACGGCGGCAACCTGAATTTGCAACTGGAAATGGCGGCCGATGCGCTGCGCCTGCCGCCATGGGATGCCAAAATTGGCGTGCTCTCCGGTGGTGAAAAACGCCGGGTGGCGCTGTGCCGCTTATTGCTCTCCAAGCCGGACATGCTGTTGTTGGACGAACCGACCAACCATTTGGATGCGGAATCGGTCGATTGGCTGGAACAATTTCTGCATCGCTTCCCCGGCACCGTGGTGGCAATTACCCATGATCGCTACTTTTTGGATAATGCAGCCGAATGGATTTTGGAACTGGATCGCGGTCATGGCATTCCATGGAAGGGCAATTATAGTTCCTGGCTTGAACAAAAAGGCAACCGTTTAAAGCAAGAAGAAGCGACCGAATCATCACGCCAAAAAACCATCGCCAAAGAATTGGAATGGGTGCGGCAAAATCCCAAGGGGCGGCAAGCCAAGAGTAAAGCCCGTTTGTCACGCTTTAATGAGTTGTCGGAACACGAATACCAAAAACGCAATGAAACCCAGGAGATTTTCATCCCCGTGGCCGAGCGTTTGGGCAATGATGTGGTGGAATTCAAAAATGTATCGAAAGCCTTTGGCGACCGCCTTTTGATCGACAACCTCAGCTTCATCGTGCCACCGGGCGCGATTGTCGGTATCATCGGCCCCAACGGTGCCGGTAAATCGACTTTCTTCAAGATGATTACGGGCAAAGAGCAGCCGGATTCGGGCGAAGTGATTATCGGCAAAACCGCCCGGGTCTCGATTGTGGATCAAACCCGGGAAAATCTGGAAAACACCAAAACCGTGTTTGAAGATGTGTGCGCTGGCGCAGATACCATGACGGTGGGTCGCTTTGAAATGCCTTCGCGCGCCTACCTGGGTCGCTTCAATTTCAAGGGGTCGGATCAACAAAAAATCGTCGGCAATTTATCCGGCGGTGAGCGGGGTCGTTTGCATTTGGCCAAAACCCTGGCCATGGGCGGCAATGTGTTGCTGCTGGATGAACCGTCCAACGATCTGGACGTGGAAACCTTGCGCGCGCTGGAAGACGCTTTGTTAGAATTTGCCGGCAGCGTGATGGTGATTTCACATGATCGCTGGTTCCTGGATCGGATTGCAACCCATATTCTGGCGTTTGAAGGCAATTCGCAAGTGACCTTCTTTAATGGCAATTATCAGGAATATGAAGCCGACAAGAAGAAGCGTTTGGGTGAAGAAGGGGCCAAGCCGAAGCGGATTCGGTATAAGCCCTTGACTGTTTAAGCGTTTGACGGTGTAAGCGTCACGACAAGGCCCATGCCCATGAATCAGCGCGAACTGCTCGACATCCTTGCCTGTGGCGAGGATAGTCACCATCAATTCAAGGCCAACATCACCCACCCTGATGCACTGGCAGCAGAATTGGCGGCGTTTGCCAATTCGGTGGGTGGCTCCCTGTTCATTGGCGTGAACGACGATGGCAGCGTATCGGGCTTAACGGCAAACGACATTGGTCGGCTCAATCAATTGCTCTCCAATGTCGCGAGCAACAATATCAAACCACCCATCCACCCACTGAGCAGCAATATCAAAACTGACCAGGGCTTGGTGATGGTGATCACCGTGGCAGAAGGTTTGAACAAGCCGTATATTGATGCACTAGGTAAAATTTGGGTGAAAAGTGGCGCGGATAAACGCCATGTTACCGCACGCGAAGAAATGCAGCGCATGTTTCAAACTGCAGGTTTGGTGTACGCCGACGAAGTGCCCATCCCGTTGGCAACGGTTGAGCAATTGGATCAAACCATATTTAACCGTTACTTTGAAAAACGCTATCGCAAGTCGCCAGAAGACACCGGGCACGCCCTGCCGCAATTGCTACAAAACCTCAATCTGGCGCGCAATGGCACGCTCACACTGGCAGGATTGCTACTCTTTGGGAGCAACCCACAAATACTCAAGCCCAGTTTCGTCATTAAAGCGGTCGCCTTTCCCGGCACCATATTGCATGACAACCGCTACCTTGACAGCGAAGACATCGACGGCAATCTCCTTGAACAATATCGCCGTAGCATGGCTTTTATCAAGCGCAATTTGCGCCATCAGCAAGGCACACAGGGCTTCAATAGCCCCGGCTTGCTGGAAATACCGGAAGAAGTGTTTGAAGAATTACTGGTCAATGCCTTGGTGCATCGCGACTATTTCCTGAGTGCTCCTATCCGGTTATTGATTTATAGTGACCGGATAGAATTGATCAGCCCCGGTCATTTGCCTAACCATTTGGATACGGAACAAATCCGCTACGGGCTATCCAACTTGCGCAATCCTGCGCTGGCATCACACGCTTTTCAAATTCTTCCCTATCGCGGCTTGGGTAGCGGTATCCCGCGTGCGACCAAGGCATGGGAAAATATCTCGCTGGTTGATGATCGAATTGGCAACCAGTTTAAGGCAATTATCCAACGGC
This sequence comes from Burkholderiaceae bacterium, assembly GCA_046597185.1. Lineage (GTDB taxonomy): Bacteria > Pseudomonadota > Gammaproteobacteria > Burkholderiales > Burkholderiaceae_D > CAMBDR01. Next base: position 3,508 of record JBKJLF010000798.1, read on the forward strand.
CTAATTTATATGCGTTGGAAGCACAGCCAGAGTCAGATGTAAATTTGGCCGAACAGCCAGAGTCGCAGCCAGAGTCAGATGTAAATTTGGCCGAACAGCCAGAGTCGCAGCC
>JBKJLF010000815.1:0-20178 GCA_046597185.1 Burkholderiaceae bacterium
CTGCCGTTGCCTGAAAACAACCGTCAATCAACCCCGGCATCAGCAAAAAGTGCTGATTGCCATCTTGCGCCGCGACTGGCGCAAGGCTGGCCAAGGCCACGCCTTGCTTGGCCCAAATTTGGCTGATCGACTTGAATGCGCCCTCCCATTCATAACCCGCAGTGCGCATATTGCTGTAGAAAACCTCGCCACTCACCGTTTCCAGTGCGCTTTGTTTAAACTCTGCAAGCGCGCCCATCCGAGGCTGCACATCTGCTGAATCGGCTACCCCATCGTATTCGATTTGCGCCGAAAAGTGTTCGACCCAATCGTTCAATTCATTGCCGTCCGCGCTATAACAATGCAGTTTGAATTGTTTGTCATTGACTGGCGTAACGACGTATTGAACCGCCCGTTCGGCATGACTGGATTTCTCGGCATGGGTGTGTAACACCAGCGGCTGGAATACGGTCGCATCCAGAATGCGGATGGTTTGCCCATGAGCTTGCCCCTGAGTTTGCCCCTGAGTTTGCCCCTGAGTTTGCCACTGAGCTTGCTTGCGAGCGATTTCAAGCGCCATCGAGATATGCGAAGCACCCGCCAATACCGTCGTACCAAACAATTTGTGTTGGTGCAGCGGATACGGCGTATGATCGGTATAGCGTTGCTGATAACGCGTGTCTGCCGACCCCGGCAAGGCCAGCCGGGTGCCCAGTAGCGGCACCGAATCCGCGGCATCGACAAAATTGCCGGCGAATTTTTTCTGCGCAGCTTTTTTTCTGGCGATTTTTTTGCTGGTATTTAGCCAAAAGTGTTCACGCTCAAAAACATAGCCCGGCAAGGCAATCCGGGCGCGTTGATAGCCCGCCTCGAATGCGCGCCAATCGATGGTCATGCCATGCGCATAACATTGTGCCGCAGCATGCAGGAAGGTGGCCCACTCATCGGACTGGCGGCGCAGGCTGGCGATCCATTGCACGTCGCCCTGAATGGTTTGCGCAGCCAGCGCCAGCAGGGTATTACCCGGCCCGATTTCAATACAAGCAAACGGATTACGTTCCGCCAGGGTTTGCATGGCCTGGCGGAAGCTGACCGCTTGCCTGATATGCGCGACCCAGTAATCGGCATTCATTTCGCCAGCTTGCACGGCTTTGCCGGTGAGCGTGGAAATGATAGGGACTGTCGGGTTATGGTAAGTGATACTTTTCGCGACGGCGCTGAAGGCCGCCAGCATCGGTTCCATCAAGCGGCTGTGGAAGCCATGGGATACCACCAGCCTTTTGGTATAGATGCCTTCCGAATCAAGCCGGGATTGCAAGGCATCAATCGCAGCACTCGCGCCCGACACCACCACGGCCGAGGGGCCGTTGTCGGCGGCAAGATCCACCCCATCCAACCCGTCCAACCCTTCCAACCCGGCCAAGCCATCAAGAAAAGGCATCACCTGCGCTTTCGCTGCCATCACGGCCAGCATGGCTCCGGGCTGGGTCATTTCCACCATCAAACGCGCGCGCGGCGATTAAGCGTGCAGCATCGTTCAAACTCATCACCCCGGCAATTACGGCAGCCGCATATTCGCCCACGCTATGGCCCACCAGCGCCTGCGGTTTAATGCCCAAGGCTTGCCACCAGCTCGCCAGCGCGTATTCCAGCGCGAACAGGCAAGGTTGGGTAAAACGCGTATGGTTAATCTGTTCAGACTGTTCATCCCACAACAGCGCCAGCAGCGGATGATCCAGCTCTTGCTCCAGTGCCTGGGCACAGGCATCAAGCGCCATTTTGAAGGCGGGCGCATAGCGATACAAGGTTTGCCCCATGCCCGCATATTGCGAGCCTTGCCCGGAAAACAAAAATACCGCTTCATCCGTATTTTTAACGCTCACGCCCTGCGCCAATTGGCTGGCCGCGCCTGACTTGGCAACACCCACATCGCCACCCGCATCGCCACCCACCCAGGCTTGCAATTGCTGGCGCAGTTCATCGTGCGAGCTGGCCACCAGCGCCAGGCGATGGACAAAATGGCTGCGCCCAACATTCAAGGTGTAGGCCATATCGCCCAGCGCAGGCGATTGATCTTGCAAAAACTGCGTATATCGGCTAGCAATGCCGCGCAGGGAGTGGGCAGTTTTGCCGGAAAAGTTAAACACAAACGCAGGGCGTTCGTCACCATTGATTTGCTCGGCACGCAAAGGCGCTTCTTCAACAATGGCGTGTGCATTGGTGCCACTAAAGCCAAACGAGCTCACGGCGGCGCGCCGCACCCGCGCGGAGCGCGGCCAGGCATGAGGCCGGGTGAGGATTTTGATACGTTTAAAATCAGCCTCAATGTGCGGGTTGACGGTTTCAAAATTACAGTGCTTGGGAATCATCCCATGTTCCAGACTAAGCATCGCCTTGATCAAGCCCGCCACCCCGGCGGCCGATTCCGCATGACCAATATTGGTTTTGACCGAGCCTATCATCATCGGCGATTGGCTGTCATGGGCGGCCCCATACACCGCATCCACCGCTTGCACTTCAATCGGGTCACCCAACGGCGTACCGGTGCCGTGCGCATCCAGATAATCAATGTCCTGGGCTTGTAAGCCCGCCGCATTGAGCGCCGTCTTCATCACCCGCTGTTGCGCCGGGCCATTGGGTGCGGTCAAGCTGCTGCTACGGCCATCCTGATTGATGGCACTGCCCTTGATCACGGCGTGAATCGGGTCATTGTCGGCCAGCGCATCGGAAAGACGCTTGAGCACCAGCATGCCGCAGCCTTCGGAGCGGGCGTAGCCATCGGCTTTGCTGTCAAAGGTATGGCAGCGCCCGGTGGGCGAGAGCATATTCGCCTTGATCAGCATCAGATAGGTTTCCGCCTTGAGGGTGATATTGATGCCGCCAGCCAGCGCCATATCACATTCGCCCGCGCGTAAGCTCTGGCAGGCGGTATGAATCGCGACCAGCGAAGAAGAGCAAGCGGTATCAATCGCCATGCACGGGCCTTCCAGCCCCAGCGCATACGCAACCCGACCCGATATGGCGTTGACGGCATTGCCCGTGGGTATATGCATGGTGTCGGTATCGGGGCCGATATCGGTATCATTGAGCAAGCTGCCGTATTCGTTGTCGGCCACCCCGATGAAGACCCCGGTTTGCGATTCACGTAAGCCAAAGGGCGGGTATCCGGCATTTTCCAGCGCCAGAAAACTGGTTTCCAGGATGATTCGTTGTTGCGGGTCCATCGCTTGCGCTTCGCGCGGCGTAATCGAAAACAAATGCGCATCAAAGGCTTCAATCTGATCGAGCAAGCCAGCGCTCAGTTTTTGCGCCGCGCCAGCCGGCAGCCAGTGCTGATAGTCTTCCAACGACAAGCGATCCGTGTTATCGCTAATGGCATTAAACCCCGCTTTGAGTTGCTGCCAAAATTGCTCTATCCCCTGCTCGGCACCGGGATAGCGACAGTCCGCGCCGACAATGGCAATCGGCTCTCGATAATCGGTGCGCGCTTGCTGGCGCTGTTGCTCCGCTTGGGCACGGACAAAAAGCTGCTCTTCAATATATTTGGCAATTCCCAGAATGGTCGGGTAGTCAAAAATCAGGGTGGCCGGGAACTTGCTGCCAAACGCGGTTTCCAGGCTGCGCCGAATCTCCACCGCCGTCAGCGAATCAATACCCAACTCATGCAGCGGTTCATCCACCTCAATATTGACGTTTGCACTGCTTAAATTATTCGCTACCACGCCCTTTAAAAACGTGAGCAGCGTTTGTTGACGTTGCTCCGGGGTCTTGGCCCAGAGTTCTTTGACCAGCGGCGTCATGCTGGTGGCGGCGTTGGCTTCAGGCTGTTTTTCCAGCACGCCCACCAGACTGAGAAATGGCCGCGGCTTGGCAATTTCAATCAATTCTTTAAATTGCGACCATTCGACTTTGGCGATCACAAATTGGCTTCTTGGTTTGTTATTCGCTTGGCCGTGCATCAGCTTGCCGCACACTGCGCTGGCCTGGTCTGCCGCCAGCAGGCGCAGGCCACGCTTTTCAACATCCCCGGCATGGGCTGCCGCCATACCAACTTCACCCCACGGCCCCCAGTTCAAGACCTGAGTCGCCAGCCCTTGTTGATTGCGGTAGTCGGCCAGGGTATCGAGAAAGTGATTGGCGGCGGCGTAATGCAGTTCACCACCGGAACCCCAGATCGAGGCGATGGACGAAAACAGCACCAGTTGCCCAATCTCGCGCGTGCTGGTGGCATGGTGCAAGGCCATGCTGCCTTTGACTTTGGCCTCCATCACCCGGTCAAAAGTCGCCACATCCATATCGCGCAGCATGCGGATTTCACTCACCCCGGCGGCATGCAGCACATGGCTGATTTTCTCGCCGCCAGCGCTCAATTGATCAAAAAATGCATTCAACTGCGCCAGATCAGTCACATCAATCGCAGGCGTGAGCACCTGGCAACCCAACGCTTGCAGCTTGGCCACGGTGTCAAGTTTGAATTGCGAATTGCGTTGCGCTGCCGGATTGCTGTCATCCTTGGTGGGCAGCCCGGAACGACTCAGCAAGGCAATTTTTCTGGCCCCATTTTCAGCCAACCATAACGCAACACTCAAACCGATGCCACCAAGACCACCGGTGATGACGTAATATTCCTGGCCGTGAATGGTGGGGGCCTGTTTGAGTAACTTGTCCTGAATCGGCGTCAGGCGGGGTACATGGCGAATATGCTTGCTATAAGCAATTTGATCTTCACCATCACTTTGCATCACTTCATCGATCAATAATTCAATCCAACGCGGGTCATCTTGCCTGAAGTGATCAAAATCGATGGCACCGCCCCAAATTTCGGCGCTCTCCAGCGCAATCACCTTGGCCATGCCATGTAGCGGCGAGCGCGACAGTGAAGGCTGAGTTAATTGCCGATCCGGGCCCAGTACATTGGCACTGAGCAACCAGAGTTTTTTGCTGCCGCTGAGTTTGGCCGCCAACAAGCCTTGCGTCGCAAACAGTAAGGCGTGGCAATTTTCCGCAACACGCTGTTCAACCGTGGGCTGCGCTTGTTCCTGTATTTTTGCCTGCGCTTGTTCCGCTGTTTCTTCAGCATTGCCAATTGAAACCACAAACCGGTCCAGCGCCAAACCTTGCGCGGCAAGCCAGGCAAAAAACTGCTGCCAATGGCTCGGCTCCAGCGGGTTGATACAGCAATGCTGCGGCGAAAAGGTGAGCGCGTGATCTGCGGCAGCGCTCAACAGCAGCAGCGTGCAGGTGTGCCCTTTGGCGTGCAGCGCCTCAGACAATTGTTGCCCGGCTTGCAGATTATCGCTACAAAACACCCAATGCAAGGCCGCTTGATTTTTGTCGCGCATTAACGGACTTGGCGGCGGACTTGGCAACGCTCTTGGCTGCCATTGAATATCGTACAGGCAATCCTGGTAAGCTGGCTCCGCCGCCGTAACCAGGGTGCTGAATTCGGCGTCAGGGTGCCAATGGCGCTGCCGATCAAAATAATAGGTCGGTAGCGCAATCCGATAGCGATGGTAACCCTCCTCAAAACCTTTCGCATCCAGCGCAATGCCATTCACATAACACTGTGCCGCGCTACCCAGGAAGGCGGCCCAGTCACCTTGGCGGCGGCGCAGGCTGGTAATCCATTGCACCTCGGTTTGGATGGTTTGCTGTGCCAGTGTCAGCAAGGTATTGCCCGGCCCGATTTCGATAAACGCAGCCAGCTTCTTTTCGGCCAGGGTTTCCATGGCCTGGCGGAAGCTCACCGGCTTGCGGATATGCGCGACCCAGTAATTGGCATTCATTTCACCCGCTTGCAGCACTTGCCCGGTCAGGGTAGAAATAATCGGCAGCGTTGGCTTGTGGTAGTGAATACTTTCGGCCACGGCCCGAAATGCGGCCAGCATGGGCGTCATCAAGGGGCTGTGGAAAGCATGCGATACCACCAGCGCTTTGTTATAAATCCCCTCGGCATCGAGCCGTTGTTTCAGGCTATCAATGGCCTGACTTGCGCCCGATACCACCAGCGCCGAGGGGCCATTATCGGCGGCGATATCAATCCCATCAATCCCATTAAGCCCGTCATTAAGCCCGTCATCAAGCCCAACCAGAAAAAGCTCCAATTGCGTACGTGGCAGCATCACCGCCAGCATGGCACCGGGTTGGGTGAGTTCCACCATCAGCCGCCCACGCGCGGCGATCAAACAGGCGGCATCGCTCAAACTCATGACGCTTGCAATGACGGCCATGGCGTATTCGCCCACGCTATGGCCAACCAGCGCCCGTGGTTTAACGCCCAGCGACAGCCACCAGGTGGCGAGCGCATATTCCAGCGCAAACAAGCAAGGCTGGGTGTAGCGGGTATGGTTGATCAGTTCCGACTGCTCGCCCCACAACAGCGAGAACAGCGAATGATCGAGATGACCTTCCAATGCTTCGGCACAGGCATCCAGCGCCGTTTTGAATGCGGGCGCATAGAGGTACAGTTCTTGCCCCATACCCGCATATTGCGCGCCCTGACCCGTAAACAAAAATGCCAAATCGGTCAGCTTTTTATTGCTCACCGCTTGCGCAAATTCGCCAGCCTGGCCAGCCGGGACGCCCCGGACGCCCTGACCACCTTGCCCATCGACATAAGCTTGCAATTGCGCGCGCAAGCTGGTGTGCGAGTCTGCGACCAGCGCCAGGCGATGGGCGAAATGGCTGCGCCCCACATTCAAGGTGTAAGCCATATCGCCCAGCGAGATGGTTTGATGTTCCAGGAAATCAATATAGCGTGCAGCAATACCGAGCAGCGACTTGGCGGTTTTGGCCGAAAAGTTAAACACAAAAGCCGGCCGCTCGTGGGTATTGACTTGTTGCAGGCGTAAAGGCGCTTCTTCAACCACGGTATGGGCATTGGTGCCACTAAAGCCAAAGGAGCTAACCGCGCCAATGCGTCGTTGCGCCGAGCGCTGCCAGGCTTTGCCGTCTTTGGTAATTTCAAGCGCCATCTCGCCCCAGGCGATGTGCGGATTGGGCTTTTTTAATTTGATGTGCGGTGGCACATATTCATGCTGCAAAGAAAACACCAGCTTCAGCAAGCCACCCACCCCCGCCGCCGACTCGGTATGCCCCATATTGGTTTTTGCCGAACCGATCCAAAGCGGGTTTTGCTGGTCATGCGCCTTGCCATACACGGCGTTGAGTGATTGCACTTCAATCGGGTCACCCAGGGCCGTACCGGTGCCATGGCATTCCACGTATTGCACCTGGGCTGGTTGAATGCCGGCGTTTTTCAACGCCAGTTTGATCACCGCTTCCTGCGAGGGGCCGTTGGGCGCGGTCAAGCCCTGGCTACGGCCATCCTGATTAATCGCACTACCCAAAATGACGGCTTTAATATCATCTTTATCGCGTATCGCATCGGCCAGCCGTTTTAACACCACCATGCCACAGCCCTCGCCACGGGTATAACCATCGGCCGCTTCATCAAAAGTATGGCAATGCCCGGTGGGCGACAACATGGTGGCTTTACAGGTGATTAAGGTGGAGCCGGGGTGAATAATCAGATTGCAACCGCCGGCAATGGCCAAATCACTTTCTTTGTTGCGCAAAGCTTGAATCGCCAAATGCACGGTCACCAGTGAAGTCGAGCAAGCGGTATCAACCGAAACCGCCGGGCCTTTCACGCCAAAAAAGTAAGACAGCCGGCCCGACGCCGTGCTCAAGGCATTGCCTACCGAAAACAGCGCATGAATATTTTCCGGCTTCTTGGTCAGGTAATGGGCATAATCCAGATTCATGGTGCCAACAAACACCCCGGTATTGGTGCCAACCAAATCTTGCGGTGCAATCGCCGCATCTTCGAAGGCTTCCCACGCCACTTCCAGAAAAAGCCGATGTTGCGGATCGAGGGTTTCCGCTTCAAAACTGGAGATGCCATAGAAACTGGCATCAAATTCTTCGATATTATCCAACAAGGCGGCACTGCGTGTGTACAGTTTGGCGGGCGCTTCCGGATCGGGGTCAAACAGGCTTTCGTCAGGCCAGCGCGATTGACTGATATCGCCAATACAATCAACCCCATTTTTCAGATTGTCCCAATATAGATCGTTGCTATTACCCCCTTTCGGATAGCGGCACGAGGTGCCGATAATCGCAATGGCATCACTCTCATTTTGCAATTTGTGATTTTTAATCGCCAAAATCATCAACTGCTCGCGTGACAGTTGTTTGATACGATCTATAAAATTTTCCATCATCTCTTTCGCTCTTGCCTGATAGGTAAATCGTTATTTAATTTGACAGTAGTTCGATCAATTTCATCTGTTCTTCGAGCGACAGATTTTCGATGGAATCAAGCTCGCTGTGCCTACCGCTATCGATTTCGTTATTACTGCTATCGTCTGTTCTGCTTTCAAAATACCGGGTGGTTATCATATTGCTTAAGGCATTCATGGTGGGGTAGTCATACAGCAGGGTGGCATTCGCTGTTTCTTTGATTAAGGCAAACACATGCAGCTTGAACCAGGCACTGGTGCTGCTATCGATGCCCACTTCAAACATCAGCGACTGATCCTGATCAATATGCGACATGGTGGGCAGCTTACCGAGCAATAAGCCAATCATGGCACCGCTGATAAAGGCGGCAAACTGCGCACGCGTCAAACCCTGGCCCAATTCTTCGATGGAATCGGCCCATTGTTGGGCCTGCGTTTTGACTGCCTCGTCAGTATTGGCGACGGCGTTGGCCACTTCGTTGGCCAGTTGAAAACTGGATTTGGCGCTTTGCAAATTGCTTGATATCTTACTCTCCAACCAGTCGCAAAAATCACCTATCGACGGGTGGTTCCAGATCGTGACAGGATCGATTCTGATCATAAAACGCTGGTAGATGGCATTGCAAAATTTCCTGTCTTTACTAAAATCCCAGCGATATTCATAAAACGGCAAACTCATTCTGAGCTGTATCGGTTCCAGCTTCAATTCCTTGCACAGCCATTGATGCGCCCACTGCATTACCGGGTGATTGTCCATGCCGTCTATCATGCTTTTAATGGCCGCCTCCTGATTATTTTGCGCCGACACGAAAAACAGCGGCTCCAGCCCGTTTGTAAGGAAGCGTTGTTTGCATAAGTTGCGTTGCAATTTGCCGCTGGAGGTTTTTGGAATGGCAGTGGGTGCCACCAAAACCAGGGTTTCCAGCTCCAGGCCATGATGAATCATGAGCGCTTTGGCGACATTCTGAAACAGGCTGTGTGCATCAATATTTTTACGGAACTGACGCTCAACCTCTTGCACGATGACAAGTTTTTCCTTGTCATTTTCTGAATTGATCGAAAAAGCGATACCTGCGCCGGATTTAAAGCAAATCTGATCCCGTTGCACGGTTTGTTCGATATCTTGCGGATAGTGATTTTGCCCCCGGATGATGATCAATTCCTTGCAGCGGCCCGTGATATACAACTCACCCAACTCATTCACAAAACCGAGGTCACCCGTGCGCAAGAATGGGCCTTTGTTATCCTTGGTAAAGGCGGCAAAAATTTCCTTGCTCAATTCCGGCTTATTCCAATATCCAGCGGCGACACTGCCGCCTTCAACCCATATTTCGCCCACACAATTGGCCGCGCAGGGATCAAACGAATCGGGGTCAACGATTTGAAACGGCAGCGATGGGTTCGATTTGCCACAGCTCACCAATTCAATACAAGCGCTGGTGCTGGTATCAGCATGGGCATCGGCCAGTTTGGCTTGATTATGAGTTAAGCTGGCACCATCAAACAAGTGGGTGACCGGCTTTTCGCTCGCCTGTTCACCGCAAACGAAGAGCGTGGTTTCTGCCATGCCATAAGCGGGCAGGAAGGTTTCCTCTCTAAAACCCAAAGGCGCAAACTTGCTGGTAAAGCGACGCATCACCTCGGCATTGACCGCTTCTGCGCCATTAATCAACACCCGCCAAGAACTCAAATCAAGATCTTTGATGTCATCGAGCCGGATTTTTGCGCTACACAACTCATAGGCAAAGCTGGGGCCTGCCGAAGCGGTGGCGCGATAGCGGCTGATGGCTTTTAACCATTTCTTGGGGTCGGCCACGAATTGTTCCGGCGGCATAAAAATACAGCGCGCGCCAGCACAGGCGGCGGCCAGAATCATGCCGATCAAGCCCAGATCGTGGAATAGCGGCAGCCAGGAAACGCCGATTGCATGCGCATCAATGCCGAAGGCGTGTTGAATCAAGGCTTCATTATGCATGATGTTGGCATGCGTCACCTGCACACCTTTGGGGCTACCAGTGGAGCCAGATGTGTATTGCAGGAAGGCGATAGAATCGGGTGAAATGCTGGCGGGTTGCCACTCAGGCAGTTGCACGCGCGCTTGCGTGGCCTCTTGCGCAGGTGCTTGCACGACCCCTTGCGTGTCGATTGATTCAACATCCAGCCAGGCCAGGTTTTCAAATGTCGGCGAGTTATCGCGCCATTCGGCCATTTTTTCAGTCACCGCGCGATTGGTGATGATGATGGCAGGTTGGCAATCCTGAATGATGGCCGTAACTCGGGCGATATTGCGATTAAAACGCGGCGGATAAGCTGGAACCGCGATCATTCCGGCATACAGGCAGCCAAAAAACGAGGTAATAAAATCCATACCGGAATCGAACAACATCAGCACGCGCGATTCCGGGCTGGCTAATTCAAGCAACTGGCGGGCGACGCAGCGCGCGGCTTGATCCAACTGAGCAAAAGTGAGGCTTGCGGTTTCCGTTTCGCCATCGGCAAGATACGTATACAAAATTTTGTCCGGCTGGTTTTCGGCATGCAATATTAATTGCTCAACCAGGTTTTTGCACTGAATAGCCATAAGAACTCCCTCTCCAAGGATTGATTTTTAATTGGGTACACCAAAGCGAGCGACGCGCGGAACTTTACTTTTTAACTCAATTATGCTCAGAAGATTAGCGTCGAATTATTGCCACCATCCAGCACAAGGTTTGACCGTTTGGGGAGCAAAAAAACCCGACGAATTATAGGGCAATTCCTCTGAATGATCAATTACTTTCGCTATCTTTCGCTATCTTTCGCAATCATTCGTTTTTTTGCCAAAATATTCGGTGGATTGAATTCAATGGCAAAACAAACAGGGAATATGCGCTTTGATTGATTCATTCATCGATCAAAAATGATTCAAATATGAATCATAGCGAACTACTTGGAATACTTACGAAAATCAAATCGCGCTTTGACCTTACGCAAAGAATGATGTCATGACCGACACATCACCACCGATGGTATTTATCCGACAGGGAAAGCTGCAGAGATAAATCAGCCAATCAAAAACGGCTCTTGATACGCAACACGGTTGACCCTGTCCAATGACGTTTCATCCCGGCAGCTTACGTCTGAACACAAACGCCTTTTATTTTGATCTGGTCACGCCTAATATCAAGTCATCGCCGACACAGCAAGCAAGAAACTGGCGGAAATTTCAAGCGATGCTACGGCATTGCTTGCAGGGTAAAGCGCATTAAAAAAACTCACTTTTACCAACAACCAAGGAAACGATCATGTCACCATTCATCAAAACCATTATCTTAAGTGCATTTTCACTCACCACTACCTGCGCCCTGGCCGCCGAACCAGCCGCTGATCAGGCGCTGGAAACCATCAATGTGGTAACGGTCACCACACCCAAATATCGGGTTAGCCCGGATGAATTCATGTACTTGGGTGGGACTTACGCCTTCGACAATGGTGCCGTCCTGAAATTTCGCCAGGCGGGTATTAACCGCTATGTTGTCTCGCTGACGGGCCTGCCGGACACCGAGGTCGTTGCACTGTCCGGGAATCGCTTTGCGGCCCGGGATAAATCCATCAACATGGTCTTTGCGCCACATGACAGCGGTTTTGCCACCCAGCTTACGGTGCAATACAAAAACCCCAACAGCGTGGCACAAAATGGGGCGGCCGGGCCAGACCATATCGTCGTCGCCAGCAATTGAGCGCAACTGAGCACAACTGAGCACAACTGAGCGCAACTGAGCGCAAAGAGCACACTGCAATACACCGTCACGCAGCAATCCCATAAGGACTGCGCGTGACATTTTGCACAGCCCCGGTTATCATGACCATGTCAAACCTTTGATCAAGGCTTACCCCATGAACCCACCCAAGCACAAATGGCTATTGTATTGGAGCATCTGGATACTGCTCGGGCTGTATATGGCCTCGATGGATTTGATGATGTATCCCAAACTTCAATTCCTTACCCACTTATTGCCGATGAATTTGTTACAGAATCTGGCATGGGGGGTGGCGGGCCTCGCCGTGATGGCGGTTGCGCGGCGCTGGCCATTGCTTCAATTTAACTGGGCCGAGCGCAAAAACTGGGTGATTGAACTGCTCGCCTGCTTCGCCATTGCGGTATTGGCCCTGGTGATGCTGTGGCTGGTTTCCATGCTGTTTGCCGAGCCGGAAATACTCACCAAGACGCGACTCAACCCGTGGCGCTGGTTTTGGCGCTATTTCAGGATGTATTTCCACATCAGTTTGCTCTTGATGTGGGCGGTACTGGGTGCCTGGCATGGCATGCACATCTACCAAAAATACCGCCAGCGCGAGCTGGAGGCGGCGCAACTGGAAAGCCGTCTGGCGCAGGCGCAAAATGCCGCGCTGCAAATGCAGTTACGCCCGCATTTTCTGTTCAACACCTTGAATTCCATCTCCGCGTTAATCCATAGCGATGCCGACAATGCCGACCGCATGGTGTCACGGCTGGCCGATTTATTACGCATGACACTCGATTCCGGCAACAGCCAGCAAATTCCGTTGAGCCGGGAAATGGCGATTATCGACGCTTATTTGAGTATCGAATTGATCCGTTTTCAAGATCGGCTACAGGTCAACAAAGACGTACCCGCTTCCTGCCTGAACGCCATGGTACCGGCCTTCTTGCTGCAGCCGCTGGTGGAAAATGCGATCAAGCATGGCGTGGCCGATCAGATCCACTTATCCACCATCGCTATCCGGGTGCGGCATGAAGAGCCGTGGTTGATTCTGGAGGTGCTGGATAATGGCAAGGGGGTGAGTGCGCAAGTGCGCAGTGGCATTGGCACACAAAACACGGAAGCGCGTTTGCAACTGTTGTATCAGGAACGGCACAGCTTCACGCTCGATACAGTTCCGGGACAAGGCACGCGCGCGCTGGTGCGCATCCCGTACACGCAGGCAGGAGAGGCAAAATGACACGACGCGCGCTGATTGTGGATGACGAAGCGCTGGCCCGGCAGCGCATCCGCCAATTGCTGGCCGATGAAGCCGACTTCGACGTCATCGGCGAAGCGGGCAATGGTCTGGAAGCGGTGACGCTGATTGAATCACTGCGCCCGGATCTGGTATTTTTGGATATTCAAATGCCGCTATTGGATGGCTTTGGCGTCATCGAAGCGATTGGTGCCGAGCAGATGCCCGCCACGCTGTTTTGTACCGCCTATGACGCGCACGCCGTGAAAGCGTTTGAAGTGCATGCCGTCGATTATCTGTTAAAACCGTTCGACCGGGATCGCTTCAAGCGCGCGCTGGCGTGGGTACGCGAGCGTAGTGCAAAGCCGCGCAAGGAGCCCGATGGCTTTAAGGCGCTGCTATCCGAACTGGAAAGCGGGCAAGTCCGGCCGGATCGGTTTTTGGTGAAAACCGGTGAACGCTGGTTGATGGTGAAATGTGCCGAGATTCAATGGATCGACGCGGAAGGCAATTATGTGCGCCTGCATGTGGAAGGCACTACCCATATGCTGCGCCATACCATGGCCGAAGTGCTGGCGCGGCTGGACCCGGCGCAATTTAAACGCATCCACCGCTCCACCATTGTGAATCTGGATTTTGTGCGCGACTTGCAACCATGGACGGGCGGCGATATGACGGTATTCCTGCGCGATGGCACGCGCCTGACGCTCAGCCGCACGTATCGGGAACAATTTGATCAGTGGCGTTAGAATTTGCCGTAGCGTTAATCGTTAATCGGGACAGCCACCGTTAATCGGGACAGCCACGGTGTTGATGTTTGTGATTGCCAAATTGTTTGGGCGGTATTTGGTGCGGGATAAGGTATGCCCCCCCGGCACCATAACAAAATATTGCCCCGCAACAACCTTGGGCCAAGCATCCTCAAAATAAGTAACCATTTAAACCATAAAATAATGAAAAACATTTAAATAAATAAAAATGCAAGCGATTGCTTTAATATTTAATCGTACTAATAATACTTTAGTACGATTGCCATTCTTTCCGTTTACTAATATCATTGGCATCAGTCGAGTAAGCAAACCTATCAGTTTGAACGCAAGACGGGCATGAATGCGATGGGCCGGTCTCTCCCGATCTGCCGCATCATGGTTTCTGTAGCTTTTGTAGTATTAGCATTGTTCAGTAAGTAGCCTCTCTATTTTTAACCCCACCTGCTGCGGCACGGTGGGTTTTTTTACGCTTTAATCCATTGACAAATAAAAAAACATAACTATAATAAAACATCATTGCTTTCAAATACAAATTATTTTTATTTCACTGTGGAATTGGTTAAAAGCCAGATAAATTATTAAAGTTACGCATATACAGTTTTTTTTAGCAATTATACTAATCGCCTATGTCATGCCGTCATTTCGTTGATTTGACGCCTGTTTGAAGTTGTTTAAGGTAGAACAGACAGGTTTATGACATCTATCCAGTCATTGAGGGGGATTTACATCATGCCAAGCTTAGGAGATGTTGCAAACGAGTTAAAATCAATATTGCAAAATGTTGAAGCCAATACGGGTGTCATCAAGAACGACACCGCCGTCATCAAGAGCGATACGGCAACCATCAAAAACAATACCAACACGATCGTCAATCAAATCAATGTGCTCGATACCGATGTGAAGACAGGTTTTAGTAATCTGGCGCAGGGCTTGCAGATATTGATTCAGCTTGGCTTACAGGCCAATGCTTTATCCGAAGAAAATAACGCGCAAAATCGCACCATCATTTGCTGGTTGAGCAATATCGCCAATACGCTATGCGATATCAAGCACGATAGCGACAAGCAAGTGCGACTCCAGACGGATATCGCCACCACCCTCCACCATGTGGATGATATGGCTGAATTGGTTCACGCACGCGAAGCGCTGGAAGTTGCCAAACGTCAAGAGCTGGAGAAAAAGGTGGAGAAATGCTGCCCGCCTCCAATCGAACCGCTCCGCCCTTGTTTTGAACCTTGTGTTGCGCCCAATCCGATCCGCTTTGATCCGGTCAAATTCGACTGGAAGCCCGTCATTTTCACCAATCCAAACAAACCCCCTGGTTAAGCCGTCCACCTGCGCCACCATTGTTGAATATCCCGCCTTGGTTGCGGGACACAGGAGACTTTTATGAGCTTATTTATTGCACAAACCGACGGGGTCAACAATTTTGCCCTGAGTGACTCCGAACTCCATATCATCGCCATTTCGGTCATGGATACTGGCGTCGGGTTTAATGAACCCACGCCCACCGTGATTGAAGGCGTCACTTGCATTCAGGTGACTTATACCCGCAGCCAAAGCGGGCCAACCGCAGTCAGACTGGATGCACTGGTTCACGACACCGGCTTTGTTTCAGCCCAACAAATTATCGCCCATGCGGTCGATGGCAGCTTTGTGATTGCGGGCTTCCCGATTACCTCGATTGCAGGCATCGCCTTGCCACTGGGTGATGCGTCCAACCCCTATACCAGCCACATCGCCACGTTTTATGACAATTCACAATGCAATGGCTCAGGCTACTGGATAGACAAACAAGGCGGCGGCACGGCCTCGTTTCCCACCAGCGCCATTTTGTATCACGAACTGGCTCATTGCTTTCATTTTGCCACTGGCGTGACATCAACCGAACCGCTGGCAGAAATGGATGAAAACGATATGCGCGACGTGCTGGGGGTGGATCATCGCGATCCCGCCAGCCATAACGGCGGCTGCGGCGGCGGGCCACCCACCTGCTGTATTGTCGCCAGCCTGGCAACTGGCTCGCCCTACTCGGAACAGGTGAATCGCTTGCGCCATCTGCGTGAGCATAGCTTGCGCCATAGCCAGGTAGGGGATGCTTTCTTCGCGCAATTTCATTACCGCTACTATGGTTTCAGCCCGGAAATTACGCGCTTGATGGGCAATGAACGCAAGCTCAGTACGCTCATTAAAGATCAATTTGTCGCGCCTTTACTGGCCAGCCTGGACCTACTCACCTGGTATGCCGACCAGCGTGGCCAGAATTTGGCCCAATTTTTACGCAAGCAGGCGTTGGATGCGAATTTTGCGCCACTGCATCAGGCACTGTTTTTGCGGCGCGTGGGCAACTACCTGAAACTGGCGCGCAATTTTGATAGCACCGTCATTGTGCCAATCCTGCAAAACCAGGCCATCCAATACCCTGGCTTACCACATTTGTTGCGACATATCCATCAAAGCACCATGGCGGATGAATATATCGATTGGACTTTGCTCAAAGTACTGGAGTTATGGGTGCAAAGTGCGCTATTGCTACATGAAGCCAAACCGGATAGCGAAATTGATGCCATTGTCCACCGCAACATCAGCCAATGGCTGGCCCTGATGCCAATCGCCGATATCTGGGGCGAATTATCCCGACTGCAGGTAGAAATCGAATTAAATAGTCTGGAACAGTACCTTTTTGATCCGCTAACCAAGGTATTATTTGCCATGCGCCTCATCAGAAAATTCCCGCAATACCGTGAAACCATTGCCCATTGGGCGAACAGCGAAGGGGTGCATCATGCTCAAGAATGAAGCGATTCAGTTAGCCGCCGTCACAACCAGCCTTGAAGCAGATAAATTTGTGATCACCATCAAAGTACGCAATACCGGAGAACGCACGCTGCATGCCTATGGCTCGCCCAGGCGGATTTATTATGACAGGGCGAGCGCCAAACTCAGGCTGGTACTGCACGATCATTCGATGAGCGAGGAAGAAGAAAAACTGATCTCACCACATTTAAAACGCCCGTATTTTGTGCCGCTGGAAGCACAGGTGGCAACCGATATCAAAATCCGGCTTGACCCCATCATCAAACGCATTCGCCCGGCGCTGGAACGTGGCAACGGCCCCATGATTGAGGAATTGCCAATCACCGAGGCGCAAGAAATCGAGATTGAAATTGCCTGTCAGGACACGCCTTTCTATTACAACCCGGGCTTACCCAATGCCCAACAACTAAAGCAATGGGCAGATGTGATTAGCAAAGCCAGCTTCAAACTCACGCCGCCCATGAAGGATTAATCGGTCGCTATCGGCGCGCACGATACGGTTTGATCTGGCCCGTGCGCCAACGGTAGCCTGACCACGAAACAACTCCCCACCCCCACGGTGGAGGTAAATTCCAGGCTACCACCATGCTTTTGCACAATCCCAAACGCCGTCGATAAGCCCAGCCCGCTACCGGAGCCAACTTCTTTGGTGGTAAAAAACGGCTCCATAATCCGCACCTGAATCGCCGGGTCGATGCCGCAGCCATTGTCTTCCACCACCAACTCCAAACATTCCTGGTCGGCCCCAAGACGCAGGCGCAACCAGACTTTGCCGCGCTCCTGGCCGGCATATTTTTCATCAATCGCCTGACAGGCATTGACCAGTAAATTCATAAACACCTGGTTCAACAATGCGGGCCAGCATTCCAGTTCCGGATCATCGACAATCTCAGTCATGAACTCGACTTTTTCCAGCCAACTGGTGCGCACCAGATTGACGGTGGAGCGCACACATTCTGACAGATGCACCGCTTTTCTTTCCGCTTCGCCATGCCGGGTAAAGCTGTGCAAATCCTTGACGATGGCCTTGATACGTTCAGTACCCACCAACATCGTGCTGACATTGCCGGAAAGTTTGGCAAAACGCCGTTGAAACGCCTGCAAAACCTCGTTGTCGGTGTCATCCTCAATCAAGCCAGCCACAAATTGCTCAAACTCGGCAATATCACGCTGTTGAATCTGCGCCGCAACGTGGGTGAAATTGGTGGGGTTGTTGATCTCGTGCGCCACCCCGGCAGTCAAGGTACCCAGCCCGGCCATTTTTTCCTGCAGCAGCAGTTGTTGCTGGGTTTCCTGCAGGTGCAAATGGGTGGCAGCCAGATCCTCATGCGATTGGGCCAGCTCGTCATGGGATTTGGCCAAATCGGCATGGGCAACGGAATTGGACAAGGCAATCGCGGTATAACTGGCCAGCACACGCAAAATTTCAAGCTGGTCATGGCTGTAAGCAGCTTGCATACGGCTTTGCACCGACAGGCAGCCAATCACTTGCTGCCCCAGCAGCAAGGGCAGGTAGACCACGGTTTCTGTTGATTCACCACTACTGGGCGGGATAATTTCGTTGACATATTGAAGCAGCTCGTGCGTGTTGCTAACGGCCAGCTCGCGCTGCTCGCGCGCACACCACACCGCAGGGCGATTGACTTCGCTCATGGCCGTGTGCATATTGGGCAAACGCTGGCCGTTTTCAATTCTATAGACAAAGGTAATACAGTCCTGCGCCTCATCAACCAGCCCAATTAAAAACACATACGCATCCAGCCTGGCACTGATTTGTTTATAAACCCACTCAAAGGCTTGCTCGGTATCGAGCGTCGAGGTGAGTTCCTTGCCGATTTCACCTAATTTGACAATATCGGCCGTGCGCGCCGCCACCAGCTCTTGCAAGACCCGCGCATTTTTGTTTAAGCCCGCCAAATGCCAACGATAGCTGGCATAAGCAGCAGCCCCCGCCAACAGCAGCATTAGCGCCCGGAACCACAGCGTTTGCCACCAGGCGGGCAAAACCCGCACCAAAATACTTAATTCATGGGGGCTAAACACACCAAGGCGATTACTGCCGCGCACCATCAGCGTATATTCGCCCGGCGGCAAGTTGCCATAATTGGCGCTGCGATGATCGGAATCAGCATTCATCCATTCGGAGTCGTAACCGTGCAGGCGATATTGGTAGCGATTTTTCTTTGGCTCGGTATAATCGAGCGCGGCAAATTCCAGGGCAAAGCTACGTTGCTGCGGGGTGAAGGTGAGCGTGGGTGCCAGCACAACCTTGCCCGCTGCCAAACGCCCCAAGGGCATGGGCTGGCCATTGACGCTTAGGGCAACCGCCACCACGGGCGGGGCATAATCATAGGGCTGGTAGCGCGCCGGGTCGATTATCGCTACACCTTTGGTACCACCAAACAACAGCAAACCGTCACGCGTTTTGCCTGCCGAACCAATCCAGTTGGCACCGATATCCATGCCATCAGAGCGGCTGATGGGTGTCATGCGCAGGGTGGCAGGGTCCATCACCCCTTCATCGGTCCAAATTCGCCCCTGCTTGTCTTCCAGCAAATTGCTGCCGATGGCTTTACCTGCCTGCCCAAGCCGTGCACTGATATGCTCAAATTGGGCGTGCTTGCCATCCCAGCTTTTTAAACGCTCCAGCCCCTTGTCAGTACCAATCCACAAACGGCCTTTACTGTCCAACAGCAGGCCCTGGATATAGTCGGAAACCAAATCAGTGGCTTGATTTTCCTGCGCCACAATCGCAACCAGACCCGCACTGCCAGGCTCCTTTAGCCATAAACCGGTTGAGGTGCCAATCCAGATCCGACCTTGCTCGTCTTCGGCCAAGGCGCTGACATCGCCGTCCATCGGCTTACCCTTTGCATCGTTCATTATTTCAAAACGCAGCGCATTTGCAGTCGCCCGGCAACGCGCCACACCGCGCGCAGTGCCTGCCCACAGGCTGCCATCGCGACTAACAAACAATGTACCCAATTGCCGATCCGGCAAACCCGGTATCGCGGCCCAGGCGCTGGCGTTGGCTGGATTGGCTGCATTGGCTGCATTGGCTGCATTGGCTGCATTGGCTGGTAAGCGCACCACCCCGGCGTGCCGCGTACCTGCCCAAAGCGCGCCATCATTGGTTTGCGCCAGCGCAACAATGGCCGCATCCGGCAGTTGACCGGTTTGCCCTTCCCGCTTCCGATAGCCGCCAATCAAACCCTGCCGCCGATCAAAGATATCGATTCCGCTGTCGTTCCCACCAAACAGTATCTGTCCATTCGCCAGTTCCAACATGCTTCTGATATCGGGGTGGCTTAAAGCACGAGCTTGCCTTGGGCTGTGCCGCAGTATGCGCAGCATGCGGTTGTTGCCATTCATACGCTGTAAACCCGCCCCCCAGGTGCCCACCCACAACC
>JBKJLF010000854.1:0-10891 GCA_046597185.1 Burkholderiaceae bacterium
GCAAAACCCTGAACCAGCAACAGAGTCTTGCCTTAAATGGCCCACTACACCAACAAGGGCCAGGCGATATTAATCGCTGGATGGGGTTGCCGTGGCAGGCTGACACCGCCTACTGCCGCGCCGGTTACGATACCGCTTACGACCCGTTCGCGCCCACCTTCTGGCCCGCACGCGTACCCAACCACGTGCTGACCGCGCGCGACTACGCGCTCGTCATCGACCCCGCGCAAAGCCACGCCACCCGGGTGGAAGCCTTCACCCAACGCACCAGTTGGAACAAGCCTTTGCACGGCAGCACGCCGCAACAAATGGAACAAATGGTGCGCATCTACGGCTCCATGGGTTTGCTCGAAGTGCTGCCCGGCGTAGCGGATGACCCGGCCTTCCCGAAAGTGATGATGGTGGCAAGCTATGGCCCCGACGTAGCTCCAGCCGATGCGGCAGAAACCGCCGATCAGGTGGCAGACGGTGTGACTACACTGGCCAGCGCCACAGCACCGGCCGCAGCACCGGCCGCAGCACTGGCCGCAGCACCGGCCGCAGCACCGACCACAGCGTCAACCACGCAACGCACCTTACCACGCGGTGCCAACTTTGCCACCCATGAAGAGGCGAATGAAGCGCCACTACCCCATTCGCGCCGCAAATAAGCCGGACTGCGCCGATGCCAAAGTTTGAGCCAAAACCCAAGCCCTGGCCAGCACAGTTCGAGGTCGCCATCGCCGGTGGCGGCCCGGCGGGCTGCGCGGCGGCGATTATTTTGGCCAAGGCCGGACACCGGGTGCTGCTGGCAGACGCCGCCCCCGGCGGCACCTTTCGCGTCGGCGAAGGCTTGCCGCCAGCAGCGCGCTCGTTGTTAAATGATTTGGGTGTGATGCCGCAGTTTTTGGCCGACCAGCATCGCACCAGCTTTGGCAATGTGGCGCTATGGGGTTCGGAGCAGCCACAATCGAGCGACTTTTTATTGCAGTTGCAAGGCCATGGTTTTCAACTGGATCGAGTGCGCTTTGATGCCATGCTAAAGCAAGCCGCACAGCAAGCAGGAGCCACCGTATTACAGCGCCAGCGCCTCACCTTATTGGATAGCGGCACGCCCGATACCAACAGCGCCATTCACCTGCAACTGCAAGCCAGGCCGGGTACTGAAGCGACCAGCACGCAAGCCCACTGGCTAGACGGTGAGCAAATCAGCGCCGATTTTTTGATCGATGCGACGGGCCGCAACGCCAGTCTGGCGCGCAAACTGGGGGCCACGCGGGAGCAGTTTGATCAATTGCTGGCCTTCCACACCTTACTCGAATCGCCCCGACCAACCGACCAGGATGGCCGCACCTTCATTGAGGCCGTGGCCAACGGTTGGTGGTATAGCGTGTTACTGCCATCCGGGGCGCGGCTGGTGGCCTTTTTGAGCGATGCGGATTTGGTCGATAAGGCAACCCTGCTCTCGCCCACAGGGTTTTACCAGCAACTGATGGCAACCCGGTTTTTAAGCCAACTGTGCAAACAACATGGCTACCAAATTAGCCGCACGCCCTTGGGCGCGGATGCTTGCAGCAGCCGCTTGCAGCAAATCGCCGGGGCTAACTGGTTGGCCGTGGGTGATGCGGCACTGGCGTTTGACCCATTATCATCACAAGGCATTGCCAACGCCATGTATTCCGGCATGGCTGCGGCACGTGCATTGCACACGCATTTGAGCACGCATCAGGCCATGTCTGCAAACCCGGCCCCGGTTCTGCAACAGTACGCGCAGCACTTGAATCAAATCTTTAATCGTTATCTGGCGCACCGCCACAGCTATTATGGCGACGAAGGGCGCTGGGCCGATCAGCCTTTTTGGCAGCGTCGCCAAACAAACATGGAGCAGATTTAAGGAGATGTAAGGTGCGCACCAGACAACAGCCAATGCGCACCAACCCGCCTACTTGAACGCATATAACAAACAGACCGACACAAACATCATGATAAACGCTTTCATACGACCTCCCTCTATTAAAAAACACCCCCCAAAAAAACTTTCCTCACAAGCCGAGTGCGAGTCATGCTGCGCACCCATACAAAGAAAGCATGGCAAATTCCCGCGTATCCACGCGTGCTTCCCGGGTTTGCTGCAAGGGTTCCGGTGCGCCTTGCAAGACATGCAGCAAGCGCGCATATAAACCCTTGCGCCGCACACTGCTATCCACAATCGCCGCCTTCACATGATCCACACCTATGCGCCCAACAAAGTGAACCGTGCTCTCCAAATACCAGCCCTGCTCCCGATATAATTGCAAAAATGCGCCGAGGTATTCCATCAATTCTTCCTGGCTCTTAAGTTGTGCCAAAAACTGTGCCACCTCAAACTTAACCCCACCTTGCCAGTAATTTGGGAACTTCAGCAATTCTTCCAGCTTACTTATTTCGGCCATATCATTACCTCTCATCACCAGATCGACACGCATCATTGTAACCATCCCGAAAATCTTTATCAGAGTATGAGCAAAATGAATGCCAGCTCTTGGCTAAACTTGGCTTGCCCTGGTTTGGGGTGGAAAATCAGGCAAAATCCCTAAATTGCCGCGCCAATTCCCCCTTTTTTCAGATTTGCATTGACTTGGCGCAAGCCGGGGTGGGCAATAGTGCGGTGAGGCAAGTTTTTTGGGTTAATCGGCGCAGCGTGCCATGCACCAATAGCTGGCATGCATCACCAAAAGAATACGTCGTGAGGACGATGGCTGCACCATTATTGACGCACTGCAGCATGACAGCAGCTATAACATCCTATACCAGTTGTGCCTTGTCCTCCAGCACACCGACCCGGACGTAATACACCGACAAAATCAAATCATTACGCCCAAGCTGCTTTTCACGCAGCACAAAGCGCGCCATTTCGGCACGGCACGCTTCGCTCTTAAAAAACTTGGGTGTAATAATAGGGATCAACAACTTCACCGAATCGAGCGAGTCGTCCAGCCGCTGCTGCCATTGCTGGCCCCACACAATATCAATATGATCCTGAAAAATATCAAAGCTGTCATCGCCGCTTTGCATGCGTACACTGCTATCACAAGGCGGCGGCAATCTTCCCATGCACAGTAAGCAATTTAACGCAACGCAACATAATAATCGAGCTTGGTATCGCCTTCAAACGGTGAGCGATCCGGGTCGAAGCGGCAAAAGGTGGGGGCGTTGGCCAGGGTTTGGCCGGATTCCGGCAGCCAGGCACCGAAAATATAATGCATCGTGTATTCCCATGCCACGCCCGAGCCAGCATGGCTGAAAATGGCATTGCGCAATTGTGGCCGCACGGCAGTAATCATGCCTTCGGGCACATCGGAAAAATCCTTCACTTCCACGCAAGGCAAGACAAACATGCGGATATGGCGCTCGCTACTGCTGACAATATCGCACAGCAAACAGGCGCTATCATCCACCCTGCGCCCCACTTCCGCCAGGCGCGCACTAAAGGCTTGCCACACGGGCGCTGCCAGTTGCTGCAAATCAAACGCTTCATGCGGTACGGTAATGTCAGCTTTCACCCCCACCAGGCGTAAGGCGGGCGAGAGTTCGATGCGCGGCTCCAGCCCGACATTGGTGTGCAAATGTTCCAGATAAGTCTGGCAAATTTGCGGCTTCATGCGCGGGAAACCAAAGGCTTGCTTTTGCTGGCGAAATTCACGCGGGGTGGTGGCAAACTGGGCGCGGAAGGCGCGGGTAAAGGCTTCGTTGGAATCAAACCCGGCTTCCAGCGCAATTTCCAAAATATTCAAATGCGACGCCAACAGCGCCGTGGCGGCATACGACAGGCGGCGACTGCGAATATAGTTTTTAACCGTCTCCCCCACGGTAGCGCGAAACACCCTCTGAAAATGCCATTGCGACATATCCGCCACCTGGGCTAAATCCTTGATGCCAAATTCTTCCTGCAAATGGTCTTCGATATAATCGATCGTGGCCTGAATGCGGGTAATCGACAGCGGTATGCCCGGCTCGGTCGTGCCATTAGAATTGACTTTATTATTCATAAATGGGGTCGGTATGGTGTTCAGCGGGGGCAATTAATTCATTATGCCCGGTAAAAAATTCAGACACGGCGATCAATAAATCGCGCGTAATGGTGTTCCAATAATGCCAGGTGTGGTCACCATTGATGCGCATATAGTCAAAGCGTATGCCATTTTTACGCAAGATGGCGGCGAAGCGTTCATTGCGTTCAAACACGTAATCTTCGGTGCCACAATAGAGCTTAATACCCGCTTCAATCGACAGCGTTTGCTGCGCCAACTGTTCTAAATATTGATTGGAAAAAAACGCACTCACCGGGGCCGCAAAACCAAAGTTTTCCGGGTATTCATGCAACAGCCGAAACGCCGACAAAGAAAATTGCGACATCCCCGCCACCGCCGCAAACTGCGCACCCGCAGCCAAGGAAAAATGATTGTGCAGCCATGTGTATAAATCGGTACCCAAAAAGTCGGTGTAAGCATCGGCTTGTTCACGCTCACAAGTATCGGGCATGACGATGATAAACGGCTCGATCAGCGATTGCGCCAGTAAGTTGCCCATGAATTGGCGGATCATGCCATTGCTCTGCCATTGGTTGACCTTGGTGCGGTAACCATGCAACAAATACAATAACGGATAAGCCTTACGCTGATTATAGCCGGGCGGCAGATACAAATGAAAGCCGATAGTGCGCGAGAGCTTGTCGGAGTAAATTTCAATGCGCACAATTTCGCCATAGGGAATGGCTTGCCGCATGGCCCAATCGCCATCCCCAATCAACAGACAGGAATGGTAGCCACCCCAGCCGTCATCGGCTTTGAGTGGATTGACCGGGTCTTCGACAAATTTTTCATCGACGATAAATTTGTAACACCACTGCCCTTGGCGCAAGCGCAAGGTGGTGTGCCAAAGCCCGTCGGGCGAACGCTCCAGCGGGATGGGCGACTGCTTCCAATCCGTCATTTCACCAATCAAACTCACTGCGTATGCTTGCGGCGCATGCAACTGAAAACGCACGGGCACCAACGCACCCGAGAGTTCGAGGTGGGTGGTTAAAATCGATTGCAGTCCTATGTATTCGGGATTCATGGTGACAACCGTATGAAAAAAATCCGGATTCGATGATGATGGTTCAGCCCGCCATTGTAGACGAATAACGCCCATTCACAGGGCAAATATCTATCGCAAAATAGTGATATAACCCTCACTAGACAACAAACCACGCCTTGCCGTCAAGTGAATTCATATTATTTTTCACATCAGCACAGAAAATCAAATGTGTAAAAAATACCTGTGTTAAAAAGGAAGGCCGCACTCTATTCGCGCAGAACAGGCTCAGATCAGGCACAAAATTGGTGCAGAGCATCATCTGCAAAAGATCCGTCGCACCAAAAGCAAACAAAATTCTGGGCAATAGCACAGAATATCAAGTCCCGATCAAATCAATCCATTACATTACTTCCATGGCATCAAAATTTACGAAGATACGTTAAATTGGTGTCGAATAGAAAAAATTAAATTCATCGAAAATCATACAAGGAAAGAGACAAATGAAATTTCTACAATTGAAATCGGTATTGAGTACCCTGGTTGCGGCGGGTTTGGTGAGCGCTATGAGCCCTGCCATGGCACTCAACGCCAACACCACCTCGGTACAGATGTTTCACTGGAAATGGGATGACATCGCCAAGGAATGCACCAATTACCTCGGCCCCAAGGGTTATGGCGCGGTGCAGATTTCGCCACCCAATTCCACCGCTGTTTTGGGAAAATGGTATGACTTGTATCAACCGGTGGATTACACCAATCTCACCAGCCGCATGGGTAACGCACAGCAATTACAGGCGATGATTAACACTTGCCATGCAGCAGGCGTGCGGGTGTATGCCGACGTGGTAGCCAACCACCTGGCCGCTGCTGGCAGCACCTCAAGTGCTGGGGTATGATTCTGGCGCACTGCGCTACCCACGTTTTAGCGGGCCGGACTTTCATTCCAATTGCACCATTCAACAATCAGACTACAATTCCCCCAATAGCGGCGGCAACCGTAACAATGTGATGAATTGCCGTTTGGTCGGCTTACCGGACTTCAACACCAGTGCCAGCTATGTGCAGGGCGAATTAAGAAATTATTTGAATACCCTGGTGAGTATGGGTATGGATGGTTTTCGTCTGGATGCGGCCAAGCATATGGCACCGGGTGATATCAGCGGCTTTTTATCGGGCGTGACGCGTACCACCAAAGCGGGGGAGGCTTTATGGCTGACCCAGGAAATTATTCCCGATGGCAATGTCAACCGGGCAGACTATTTTGGCATTGGCGGCTTGAATGAATTCCAGTTCCCGTTTTTGATGAAAGCCATGTTCCGAAACCTGAACGGCCAAAGTATTTCGCAAGTGCGCAGCTATATGGGCACGCCCGGCAACTGGGGCGGTTCCTGGGGCTTTATCGATAGCGCCAAAGCCAGCGTGTTTGTCAATAACTGGGATACCGAGCGCGACGGCTCGTCCCTGAACGCCTCCAATAATACGGGTGCCGGCAATGACGTTACCGGCACCAAGCGCTATGATCTGGCGAATATTTTCATGCTGGCCTGGCCCTATGGCCATGTTCAGGTGCATTCCGGCTTTAAGTTCACCAACAAAGACAACGACCGCCCCAACGTCAGCCCGTTTGACGCCAACGGCAACCCGCAAATCAATGTGAACTGGGATTTCATTCATCGCTGGAGTGATATTTCGAACATGATCGCCTTGCGCAACGTCAGCACTGGCACGGGTGTGGATAATTTTGTGGCGGGCAATGCCAATCAAATCGCCTTTAATCGCGGCAATAAAGCGTTTGTGGCGATTAATAATGATGGCGGCAGCGCCTGGAATTTGAATTACAGCACGCTACTCCCTGCAGGCACCTATTGCAATGTGGCGCATGGTGAAGCCAACGCGACAAAAACGGCCTGTAGTGCGGATTCGGTGACGGTATCTTCCACGGGTGCCATTTCGGTCAGCATTCCCGCCAATAATGGTGGCACCGTGCCAGCGGTTGCACTGCATATTAACCAAAAACTGGGCAGCGTTCCCCCGGTTTGCACCACATCGGTTAAATTTCGGGTTGCCAACGCCGCCACCGTGGCCGGGCAAAGTGTGTATGTGGCGGGCAACCGTGCCGAATTGGGTAACTGGACGCCAACCAGCGCCAATAAACTGACGGCGGAAGCCACCACCAGCAATGCGGCCTGGTCGCGCACCTTCACCCTGCCGGCAGCGACTGCGATTCAATTCAAGTTTATGAAGAGCGGTGCAGTCGCCAATGTGTGGGAACGCAATCAAGCCACGGCCAGCACCAATCGTGAAATCACCACCGGTGCTTGCGGCACCAGCAAAACGGTGGACGTCGGTAGTTTCGCATTCTAAGCTCGCGTCAAACACTTGCAAACAGACAAGCCAAGCCGGGCAGCCATGCCCGGCTGGTGCGCCGAATTGCCCCCACATCTGCCAACAAGATGCCGTCAGGCAAGCCCATTGCGGCAAACAACAAACAAAATTTGGTATTTATCACGAATCGCCAATGAGAAACGCTGCTTTGTTCTATAATTCAGACTGTTTTTTTCTTCCTTGAGAGCAAATACCATCATGAAACCAACCGTAAAACCCAGCAGCCCCAATTTTTCTTCTGGCCCTTGCAAAAAGCGGCCTGGTTATGACGTTGCCAGTCTCAACCTGTCCGCCTTGGGCCGTTCGCACCGCTCGGCACTGGGCAAGAGCGAACTGGGCTTGGCCTGTAGTGAAACCGCGCGCATTCTCGGCTTGCCCGAGGGTTATTTAGTGGGTGTGGTGGCCGGTTCCGATACTGGCGCGGTGGAAATGGCGATGTGGTCCTTGCTGGGCGCGCGCGGGGTGGATGTGCTGGCCTGGGAATCGTTTGGTTCGGGCTGGGTTACCGATGTCGTAAAGCAATTAAAACTGGAAAACGTCACTACCCTGAAAGCCGATTACGGCGATATCGTCGATTTATCCAAGGTTAATTTCGACAATGATGTGGTCTTTACCTGGAATGGCACTACCTCCGGCGTGAAAGTACCGAATGGTGACTGGATTGCTGCCGACCGCGCTGGCTTGACCATTTGCGACGCCACCTCGGCCGTGTTCGCCATGGCCTTGCCGTGGGAAAAGTTGGATGTGATCACCTATTCCTGGCAAAAAGTGTTGGGCGGCGAAGGCGCGCACGGCATGCTCATCTTAAGCCCACGCGCCGTGGCGCGACTGGAGAGCTATACCCCACCTTGGCCGATGCCCAAATTATTCCGCATGACCAAGGGCGGCAAACTGATCGATGGCATTTTCAAGGGTGCCACCATCAACACGCCTTCCATGCTGTGCGTGGCAGACTACCTGGATGCATTGCAGTGGGTGGAGAGCATCGGCGGCGTGGCCACCACCATGGCGCGTAGCGAAGCGAATTTACAAGTGATTGCCAATTTCGTGGCCACCAATGACTGGATTGACTTTTTGGCCAAAGACCCGGCCACCGTTTCCAACACCAGCGTGTGCATGACTTTGAAATTATCTGACGATCAAGTCAAGCAATTCACCAAAGTATTGGATAAGGAAGGCGTGGCCTATGATATTGGCTCGTATGTGGATGCGCCTGCCGGGATCAGGATCTGGTGTGGCGCGACCGTGGAAACGGCTGATCTGGAAGCCTTGCTGCCCTGGCTGACATGGGCATACACACAGGTTACCCAATAATCCCCCCTCATTTATTCATTGATTTGAATGCATTTGAAAGCGAACACCATGTACAAGATTAAGACATACAATCAAATTTCATCCAAAGGCCTGGATCGTTTTCCCGCTGCCAGCTATCAGGTGGGTGCTGAGGTTGAACAAGCCGACGCCATCTTGCTGCGCAGTCAAAAGTTGCAAGGGGTGGATATTGCTTCCAGCGTGAAAGCCGTCGCGCGGGCGGGCGCGGGTGTGAACAATGTGCCCGTAGCCGAATACAGCCGGCATGGCATTGTGGTCTTCAACACCCCCGGTGCCAATGCGAATGCGGTAAAAGAACTGGTGTTGGCGGGCATGATACTGGGCGCACGCGGCATTTTGCCGGGCATGGCGTATGTGCAATCGCTGACCGCCATGACTGATGCGGGTGAGATGTCCAAATTACTGGAAAACGAAAAAGCCCGTTTTGCCGGCACCGAGTTGGCAGGCAAAACCTTGGGTATTGTTGGGCTGGGTGCAATTGGCTCCATGGTGGCGGATATGGCGTTGGCGCTGGGCATGAATGTAATTGGTTTCGACCCGGCTTTATCGGTGGATGCCGCCTGGCGCTTGCCCAATAAGGTCGCGAAAATGGAAAACCTGAACGCCTTGTTGGCGCGCTCGGACTATGTAACCCTGCACGTACCCGCAATAGACGCAACCCGCCACCTGATCAAGGATGAAACCTTGGCCGTCATCAAGGAAGGCGCAATTTTGCTGAACTTTGCACGCGATGCGATTGTTGATTCTGAGGCGGTGGTACGTAGCCTGGAAACGGGCAAATTGGCCAAATACGTGTGTGACTTCCCCGAGCCGCTCTTGCTGGGCCGCAGCGACGTGGTCGCCATGCCGCATATTGGTGCCAGCACGGCGGAATCGGAAGAAAACTGCGCCGTCATGGCCGCCAATCAATTGATGGATTACCTGGAAAACGGCAATATCGTCAACGCGGTCAACTTCCCGGCGGTCAGCATGGCACGCGCGCCCGGTGCTACCCGCATCGCCTTTAGCAATGACAATGTGGCGGGTGTGTTGGGCCATGTATTGTCGGTGCTGGCGGCACAAAAGGTTAACGTGATCGACATGATCAATAAAAGCCGGGGTGAGTTGGCTTACAATTTGATCGATGTGGATGGCGTGCCGTCAAATGAGGTGATTAGCGGCATCAAGCAGGTCGCCAATGTGATTGCAGTGCGGGTGATTTAATTGGCGCTGCATGGCAAGAGAATGGAATGGAGGGTATAAGTATCGTGACACAACTGCGTGAAATATCTTCCGTCCAACAGGTAGCCGGCGAGCCTGATATCGGGCAAATCCTGCATCTGCTGGCAAGCGAGGGCGCAGCGCTTGCGCCCGACATCATCGCCTTCCTGACTGACAAAATCCACGCTTATCAGGCTGGGACAACATAAACCCATTTTGGGGCGTGAGGAAAACAATCTTATGGGTGGAAACGCATTAAGTGTGGCATCGGTGCGCTTATCGGCAGCGCGTTACCACCTGCTGGAGCGCAAAATTCTTGCGCTGTTGGCACAGCACTTTCCGCAGCGGCGGATTGAAGCAGTGCTGGCGTTTGCTGGCAAGCCCGATTTTGGCGATATGGATTTTCTGATTGAAGGGGGTGTCGTGGGCGGGGGCGGGTGCGGGGGCGATTACGACGCCAGCGCCATCGCGCAGGTTTTGCAGGCCACCGAAATCGTTAAAAATGGCACTGTAACCAGCATCGGCGTGCGGGTTGATGATATTGTTGATGATGATGGCGATGCCGGGGTGTTTCAAGTCGATTTAATCGAAACCGCGCCCAGTTCGTTCGACTTTGCCACACGCTATTTCAGTTTTAATGATATGGGTAATTTGCTGGGCCGAATTGCCCATAAATTCGGGGCCAAGTTTGGCCACCTCGGCTTGCTGTACCCGCTGCGCGATAGCACTGACAGCCACCATCTGTTGGAAGAACTGGTCATCACCACCGATTTTGCCGTGGCCCTGGGGCTACTGGGTTATGACGCTGCGCGCTATGAAGCGATGCGCAACCAGGGGGGGTTTCAAAGTTTGCTCGATATTTTTCAATTCGTCGCCAGCTCGCCCTTTGTTAACCGGGATATTTATTTGCTGGAAAACCGCAATCACAAATCACGCA
>JBKJLF010000690.1:0-4118 GCA_046597185.1 Burkholderiaceae bacterium
CCCACAACCAGCCAGCGCGATCAAGCAACAAAGGTTTGATGCTGTCATGCGCCAAACTGCTCGCCAGCGTTGGATCATGGCGTAAAGTTTGCAGAACCCGGCCATCACTGGCGGCACGCTGATCATGCCACCACCACCACCACTATCGCCGCCACGATGGTTTTCATTTTCCTTATCGCCAATAGATTGCACGCCGAAAACATCGCCTTGCGCAACGAGCGCGCCGCGCTACGCGTGGGCACCGCCACGGGTGACGCGCAGGTGCGCCCGAGCGTGCGCGACGTGGCCGCGCAACTGCTAGCCGCACACAAGGCAGTGAACCCACGCATGCAAAATATGGTACCAATTATTGCCAAATATTTGGGTGCCCAATTCGCCGACCCCAGCATTTTTGAACCCACCTCCATCGACGGCTTGCGCGCCAATGCCCTGATCCCATTGATGGAATTGCGCCTGCTAGCGACCGATTATGCCGAACAGGCGCAAGGTTTGCAACAAACTAGCGATTACTACAACATTACCCTCCACTTCGACCACGCGCTGACCTACCCGATGGATCTAACCAGCCTCAAGCTGTTTATGGCGGTGGTGATGGAAACCCACCCTTCGGCGCTACCTGCCACGACATTTGTCATTGCCTGCAATTTGCTGACCACCGCTTGGCTAAACACTGTACTGTGCGCCGACGAAACCGAATTGCCAAACACCCTGCCCGCGCTGGCGCAATTGACCAGCGACTTTGTGCAGCGCTTTGCACCCCACGACTATTCGGGAAATGAATGAAGGAAATGACTGCCGCCCACCCGCTTTAAATTTTCAACAAGGTAATTTATGGCGTTAGGACTGGCCTGAATGGGGCGAGAACGGTGTCACCTTTTTCGCTGGGGCCGAAATAGCCACCTGAAACTGAGCGATCATAATTTAAGTTTTTTCGTTATAATTGCCTACTAAACCATATAAGGATTGGCAAAAAATTGTTATTTATGCCACTTAAAATTAAAATCACATTTTCAGTACATAAATTTAGCGGAAAATTAGCTAATCATAGTACAATGCCCAATCCAATTAGTGCAAATCGCTCACTTTTTGCAATACTGATACCTAAAAGTGTATTTTTGATATTAATATAAGGAATTACAATGTATTTTGATGAAAATGAAAATGGAATAAGAATTGCGATGTCGTCTGTGCAATTGGCTGCGGTGTTGGCACATGACAAGTTTCGGAAGACGCGTCATTTACTAACCGCCTCTGGGGCGGCGCAAGAACGGTTGGTGGTGTTTTTGAACTTTTAGGTGCTGGTGCGCTATGCCTTACGCCGGAGCCGACAATGGTAACAAAAGTTGGATGTGTCGTTGTAGGTGTCCATGGTTCGGATACGTTCACAGCAGGGTTGCGGCAAATGTGGAATGGGCGAACCGCAAAAAGCCTAACCGAACAAACAGCAGGTAATATTTCACGCGCACTGGGTGCAGCCCCGGAGACTGCGGACAATATCGCATTGGCGGTTGATATCGCAGTTCCTTTAGGTTTTGCGACTTTAGCAGGTGCCGCAAGGTTTCATCTATTCGGGCTGGGCGAATCAATCTGCTTAAGCATGAGGCACAAGCAGGCAGTCGCTTAGGCGGGCATACTATTGCAGAACATGTCGGTAAGACTGAACCCGAGCTTCGTGCACGGTTAGTAGCATTTAGGAGACTTCGGATTACCAGTTCATTTTCAACGCTTAACGTAGCAGAACAGGCGATTTCCAAAGCACTGAGAGCGAACGCAAGCATGATTCAAGCTTGGGCACGTACTGCCAAGCTTGGTGATAAGCAACCTTTCGATCATAATATAGGTACCATTATTGGATACGGCGTCGTACGCGCTACTAATCAATTAGTTCAAATGCAAAAGCTTCGTATCGTACTTAAATTTGAAATTCACAATAATATGCCGTATTACATCTTGACTGCATTTCCAATACCTTAAGTATAGTTATAATGAATGATTACCCCTACCTTTACAAAATCATGGGCGCATATTTTAACCAAGACTATTATTTGATAGCGGATACAATTGAGGAACTCGTCGCTGATTTTATAAAAACTAATTCACCAGAAAACGTGGTAGGGTTGCGAACAGATATTGCGCGATTTATTAATAACCACAAAGATAATATTGAAGAATATTTTGAGCAATGTTATGGCGCTGATTTTGACCCTAAACTATGGGATCATACGGCAGAATCCTTCTTAAAGCAGGTGGATTTGTTTTTAAGTAACATGTGACACTACGCAGGTGCCCTCCCGACTTCCGCACTTTTCACGTCATAAAAATTTATTTTTCTTTTAAAAACAACGAACTAAGCCAATCCTGGCACTACATTATTTTAGTGCTGGGCGTAAGAGGCTGTGTCGAATGAAGATGTGCTAGTCAAGCAAGACGGCGGCATCCAGGTTTTTTGGTGATGCCGAAAGCGCGGTAGATTTTTGCGGCATCATGGGTGAATTTGCCGGGGAGGCGGTAACGGGCCTTGATGGTACGGTGAACCAGAATCGAAGATTGAACGCCATAAAGTGTTCGCTTTATGTCTTCGACGCTCATGTGCTGTTGCGCCAACTTGATGAGCACTTGCGCATGGCGCATCAGGGCAAAGGCCAGGTAGCAAATACCGATGTGGGCTTTGATGCGTTCATGCTTGAAGTGATAAATGGGCCGTACCGCCAAATTGTGTTTGATGAGTCGAAATGTATCCTCAATCATCCACAACCGCCGGTAGCGCGCCAGGAGGATGTCGGCGGGCGTCTCCCAATCATGGGTAACGATGGCGTGCATACCATCCCAGGCCGCATCGGCTACCACTTTTTCGGTGTTAATTTCAAACACGCCGCCGCTATCTGTTTGGGCGGTGTATTTCATGTATCCGCTGTTGCTGATCAGCTTTTTGGCATTTCCTGCCTGGGTTTCGGTGGCTGGCGCTGCGTCAGTTTGGGTAACATCCGACCCGGTTGGGGGGTTTGGTTTTTGCAGATTTGGCCGGCTTGGCTTGTTGCAGCTTTTTCTGCAATTTGTCCAAAATGGACTGTCTGTCGGCAGCATCCTTGTATGCCCGCTTGGCGCTGTAGGTGGCGATGAGCCTGCGGCCTTTCCATGTGGTTTCGCGTACCCACATCAAATCGCCATCAACTTGTATCGCTTTGGCGATCAGGGTTTTGACCTCGGCGGTATTGCCGGCAAACAGTTCGTACCCTATCGGCAGGCCTTCGGCGGAGGTGAGTCGTGACATCAAACAGCAAAATGTCCACGGCACGGTCGAGCAACGAGGCGCTGGCTTGATAAACGTGCTGCTTGAGTCGATCCAGGTTGGCTTCGACCTGATCCATGAGTCGATACAACGCATCAAGGCTATGCTTCTTGCCATAGTTTTCCTGCAAATTTTGCACGCTTGCGCGTTTGGAATCCGGGGCCATGACACGGGCAATTACCAAGTCGCGCAACATGCTGGCACCCCGTGTACGATCACCCAAAATCTTGTTAAAACGCAAATAGTCGTGGAGATGGCCCAGTACCTCATGCGGGCCTTCCACCCGCCTTGTCTCTTCGACGACATCGGACAAGGCCACTTCCGAAGGTGGCAGCACACTTTCCAAGGTTTGTCTGGCAGGCCGCCCCGGTTTCGGCAGATTGGGCACGTCAAATAACGATTGGCCGTTCAAGCGCGCCAAAGTTTCCCGCTCGATAAATTCTTCTCCTATCCGCCGCAATTGGGCCGCTTCCTGATCATCCATCGCAATGCCCATATACCGCACGATTTTCTGGGAAACCTTGGTTCCGGTGCGCACGGATTCGACCACCTGCACAGAGCGGCGGGGCGAGTTTGGGGTGGATTTAATTCGGATAAACATGTGCTGAGGATAGCACAGTTTTTAAAAATAGTCTATTGTATTTAAACATCACTAGGCACTACAAATTCGACTTTCGCAGAAAATAAGGTATTTTCCCTATGACGGGTTAGTCGCAGCTACTTAAAAAGTGCGGAAGTCGGGAGAGTGCGGGGTATGGGGCAGCGCCCCCTGGTTTGGTTTTGGACTTTGTTTTAGCGTTTTTTACGCCGTCACGCACGGCGTTTTTAT
>JBKJLF010000626.1:0-10311 GCA_046597185.1 Burkholderiaceae bacterium
CTGCATGTTCGGAAGAGTACCGTTGCCGAACCGGATCTGATGCGGATCTATCGCGCCATGAATGTAACACCATCACCGGGAGGGACAAAGAAAATGGCTGTTTAACGCATTTTGACGTTCATGTAGTGCCACTCCGATTTTAAATCAAGTGCAACTACTTGATTATTAAGAGAAAAGTTTTTTGTGTGTTAAAGATGGGTTAACATAGGCCATCAAAAACACCGTGTCGATTAATGTAGGATGATTTGCCAATATTAATAAGCCATTGCGTGCCAACTTATCCAAGCCGATGATTTCATAACGCAACACGCCAGAATATTTCATTAAACCGATAAACCCGCGAAAGAGGATGCGGATCACGTTGCGTGCGGCATTTATGCGCTCTGCGCTTTGCCAAAACACCAAATACAACAAGGGAAACACCGCCACGCGCAGCACGAGGCCGCCGATACCAAACACGGCGAAACAAAAGCCGGTTGCCGCTACGCGCCAATAATGCCATAAGCGATCAAGCATGTTTGCTCCAACACCAGCGACGGGTGCCGTCGTGACGTTCCAGTTGGCTGGCATTGCTTAATTGAAAGCGTAATACTTGCAAGCTGGCAGGCATGGCGTCGGGTTTGGGTGTAAGTTTGGTAGAGTCTGCCTGCCAGCTCAATTCCAGCGTGGTGCTGGCGGTGGTGTCCGGTGTGGCAGGTGCGGCAGCTACCATTAACCAGGCAAAGGCGTGGGCTTGTTCAGCGCAATCCTGGAATTCAGAAAATACGGTGGGCAAAGGGCAATCGTAGACCACCAATAAAACTTGTATCGCACCATCGGCCAGCAAACCGCAAGCTTCAATCACCGCATGTTCTACCGTGACGCAACCCGCTGCCAGCGCAATATGGTTGGCATGATCTTTACGTGCAATTGAAAACAGGCCGGCACTGGCGTTATGCACCGCCAGGCCAAAGGTGGTGGGAGAAACGGGTATTTCTTGTGCCAGATCGGCAAATAATTCAACCGCGCGTGCCACTTCGCCATGGCGTGAAGCAAATACCGTGGGCACATCGCGCAAACCATCAAGACATTGATAAGCGACTTCCAGTGCCATTTTGCCTAAAAAACCGGCACGGCGACGCAACATGGCGGGCATGGCGGCAACCTTGGGTTCTTGTTCTGAAGTTAATAAAAAGGGTTCTTGCGCCCAGCTTTGCCAAGCTTCAGGCGTAGCGACGCCTGAAGCCCAGGCCGCATGTTTTGCTATGGAGAAAGAGACCCGATTTGCCTGCATGTGATATTTTTTTGATAAGTATATTTGTGTTGCAATATTTTTGTGACTGGAAATAAATATTTAGCCGAAGATTATACCATGCCAGGTGAGTGGATGCACCATTTTCTGAAGGTGCGCGCGAGCTTACCGTTGGCACGACATTTATTGTGTAGGCTGTTTAAAAAAATCATGCATTCCGGCCAAGCCAATACCCCCAGATCATCGCGCAGCTTATCGAATGACACGCAGGAAACCGTAGCACGAATGCCTTCATGCTGCAACTGCCATATTGAGGATATTGCGCGGACTTTCGCGGTTGAAAATGTCTTCTACCAGCCATTCATCGTCCCGTTTCGACAAAACAACCCCAAGCTCGGCCGAACTGAAATAAATATACACTTCACGCCCTGCACTGGTGCGGTGGATGTGGAGCTTGCCTTCACGCAGTAATTCGTTGACAGGCGTATGCTGCAAAACGCTAAAGGCTCGCAGCAGTTTTTTGTGTTCAGTAGCATCGGCTGTGCGCATCTGGATTTCAGCCCTGCCTTCCAAGCCCATTTTCATCATGATGAAATGGCCTTATTGCCAGCCGCAATCCACGACTCTCCCATGTAAAAATCAGCGCACCGCTTCCGTCAATACCCGCCCTTCAGACCCCGACGGTGGGCGCAATTGCAGCAAATGTGCCAGCGTCGGCGCAATATCCACCACTTCCACATAATTGCCATAGTTGCCCGGTTTCAGCCATTTTTTACCCAATACCAGAAGCGGTACATTGGTGTCATAGGTGTAGGGTGAACCATGCGAGGTACCGCTGGTTTGGCTGCTAAAATACCAATAGGGCTTGGTTACCACCAATAAGTCGCCCGACACCTGGCGATGCCATGCGCGTTGCATCAGTTTGCCGATTTTGGTAGGGGGCAGGCTGCCGTTTTCAAATTGGGAGCGGGTAAATACATCACTTACCCCATCGTAGCCCATTAAAAAGCGCGCAGCCGTATTTTCCACATCTTCGCGGTTCAGGTTTTTTTGCTCAATACGGGCCTGATCCAACCAAAAATTGGGTGCCGAACTGGCTGCCAGTAAATTTTCGACATTAAATTTTTGCGCCAAATGCTGGTTTAATGCGGCCACCATGGTTTTGCCATTGAGGCGTTGCGCGTCAAATTTGTTGGCACTGGCAAATTCCGGCGTATTGGGAAAACCATGGTCGGCGGTGAGTAAAATCAGCGTGTTGTCAAGGCCAATGCGCTTATCCAGGTAAGCAAAGAAATTACCCAGCATGCGGTCTAATTGTTGCAAATGGTCGTGCGATTCCCGGCTTTCCGGGCCAAATTCGTGGTTCACATAATCATGGCTGGATAAACTCACGCCCAATAAATCGGGCACGCCTGCCGGGTTCTTGCCCAGATTTTCGGCTTCCATCGCGGCGCGCGCAAATTCCAGCGAGAGTTGATCGACATACGGCCCGGTTTTGAGCGAGGCGTAATATTTGCCGTCCGGTTTGTCGCCATTGCCGCGATAAATACGCTCAAACGCTTGATATTTGCAAGCAGGGTTGCTGACCAATGCCGCGCCCGGCGTATCGTGTGCATACGCGCTTTCCGGCTGGGCCAGGCACCAAGGTATACCGAAAAAGCGGTCTTGCGGCTTGGCGGCAGAAAAATTTTGCACCCATTGCGGATGGCTTTTCATATAATAGGTGCTGCTGGCAAAATTGCCGCTTTTGTCCTGATACATATAGGCGGTGCCAGTTTTACCTGCTAATAAAATCGCGCCGCGATCTTTACCCGAAACGGTTACCACCTTGGCTTGGCCGCCCGTGGCGTAGCGCAATTCATCACCCAAAGTGGAAACGCGCAAATTGGCGGGGGAAGTGCCGCTGCTCTCAGCGGTTTCTTCGCCACCCAAATAGCGATGATTGGCGTCCTGGGTGCAATACATCGATTTTTTGCTCTTGGCGTCGATCCATTCATTACTGATCACGCCATGTTGATATGGATAAGCCCCGGTTAAAATGGCCGCATGCCCCACCGCCGTAAAGGTAATGCCATGGGCTTGATGCGCATCGCTGAAACTGCTGCCTTGTTGTAAAAAACGCTTGAAGCCGCCGCTAAATTGATCGCGATAACGCAACACTTGTTCGTTGGGCAAGCCATCCACCACCAATACCACCACCAATTTGGGGCGTGTTGGGCCAGCTTCTGGCGCTGTGGCGGCCCAGGCGGAGCGTGTGCTGGCGAGTGTGCTGGTAAGTGTGCTGGTAAGTGTGCTGGTAAGTAAGCATGAGGCCAGCGCCCAGCGGTAACAGGGGTGCAAGCGTGAGTCGGCGTGTGTTTTCATGGTGCGTAGTTTGAAGATGTTGCGTTAGTTAAAGTATCGGATCAGTGTGGCAGTTTGCGTGCGTTAGCATAGCAGAAACCAGCCATTAACCCACAATTGTGATAGCTTGCGCTTGCTGTGGCATGGAATGTGACACCGCGCACGCAACTTCGAGCGGGTTTTACGACTAAATCACGCATTGTTGCAACACAATCGCGCCGCTCCTGTAAAATCTCACCTTTCCTTGTTTTAGCGCGTATTTTGTATGCATATTCACATTCTTGGTATTTGTGGCACTTTTATGGGCGGTTTGGCGGTACTGGCGCAACAGGCTGGACATCGCGTTACTGGTTGCGATGCCAATGTCTATCCACCCATGAGCACCCAACTTCAAGCGCAAGGCATTCAATTGATTGCGGGTTACGGTGCCGAACAAATCGATTTGCAGCCCGATTTATTTGTGATTGGCAACGTGGTGTCGCGCGGCAACCCTTTGATGGAAGCGATTTTGAATCGCAAACTGCCCTATGTTTCTGGCCCGCAATGGATAGGCGAGCATGTTTTGGCCGATAAATGGGTGTTGGCGGTGGCGGGCACGCATGGCAAAACCACCACTACCTCGATGTTGGCGTGGATTCTCGATCAATGCGGCTACGCGCCTGGCTTTTTAATTGGCGGCGTGCCGCTTAATTTTGGCATTTCGGCGCGCATGGCCGCACCCGGCCAAAGTTCGGACTTTTTTGTCATCGAAGCCGATGAATACGATACCGCGTTTTTTGACAAGCGCAGCAAGTTTGTCCACTACCACCCCAGCACGGCGATATTGAATAATCTGGAATACGATCATGCCGATATTTTTCCTGATCTGCATGCCATCGAAACCCAGTTCCACCATTTGGTGCGCACCGTGCCGGGCATCGGGCGCTTGATTGTGAATGGCGATCAAGCTTCCTTGCAGCGGGTGTTGCAACAAGGTTGCTGGAGTGAGGTCGAGTGCTTTACCAGTGCCGACGCCGCCGTCCCGGCTACCAATCAAACCATGGATCAAGCAGAACAGCAAGCAAAACATCCAGCAGAGTGGGCCAGTCTTGAACACGCCGATGGCAGCTTCGACGTGCTGTTCCAAGGCAAGCTGCAAGGCAAAATCGATTGGCCCTTAAGCGGTGCCCATAACCGAGCCAATGCCCTGGCCGCGATTGCCGCCGCGCGCCATGTGGGTGTGCTGCCCGTGCATGCGATTGCCGCCTTGCACAGCTTTCAAAGCGTCAAACGCCGCATGGAAGTATTGGGCACCGTGCGCGGCGTGACCGTGATTGATGATTTTGCCCATCACCCCACCGCCATTACCACCACGCTGACAGGTTTGCGCCAACGGCAACCCACGGCGCGTATTTTGGTAGTGCTGGAGCCACGCTCCAACACCATGAAGCTGGGGGCGATGAAAGCGGCCCTGCCGGATAGCTTGGCCAGTGCCGACCTGGTGTTTGGTTATGGCAATAAACTGGGTTGGAGCTTGCCCGAAGCCTTGGCCTCAATGGGGGAAAAAGCCCGCTGTTTTGACGATATTGATGCCCTCGCGCAAGCGGTGGTGGCCGGCGCACAGGCGGGTGATGTGGTGCTGGTGATGAGTAACGGCGGCTTTGCCGGCGTGCATGGCAAAATCTTACAAGGATTGGCGCAATCAGAATGAGCACGAGCATGAGTACAAGCGTGAGCACGATTTTATACCTGCACGGATTTTGTTCCTCGCCCGCCTCATTCAAGGCGCGCCTGTTGGGCGAGCGCATGCAAGCCTTGGGGCGCGCGCATGAATACCTGTGCCCGCATCTGCCTGCCTCACCCGCGCAAGCGATTGCGTTGGCGCAAAGTTTGGTGCTTGGCGCGCTTGGCTCAGGTGGCCCAGGTGGCCCCGGTGAGCGGGCCGCGCGCGAATTGACCATCATCGGTTCTTCCCTGGGCGGCTATTACGCCACCTGGTTGGCCGAGCAACTGGGCTGCCGCGCGGTATTACTCAACCCCGCCGTGAAACCGCCGCGTGAGTTGGAGCAATACGTGGGCGTCACGACCGAATATCATTCCAACGCACCATTTGAATTCAAACATGAATACATTGCCGAACTGCGTGCATTGGAAGTAGCGGCCATCACCCGCCCCGAACGCTATTTTTTGCTGGCAGCCACGGGCGATGAAGTGCTGGACTGGCGCGAAATGGTGGCCCATTACGCGGGAGCCAAACAGCACATCATTCAAGGCAGCGACCATGGCATTGCCGAATTTGCCCAATATCAGGATGAAGGGTTGGCCTTTTGTGGACTGGCCTTTTGCGGAGTTGATTCGTGAGCCTGTCCAAACGCGCCATCTGGTATGCCCATGTGGGCAGCTTGCGCACCACGCCGCTGCTGGCAGGCTGGATCAGTGACACCGGTTCGCTCACCGCCAAATTAATCGCGCATAGCCAGCGCTTTCGGGTGCAGTGCTTGCGTCAGGGGCGGGCCTTTGGTTTGTCGGATGAAATTCAAGTGCTCGGCTTGCCACGCCGGGTGCAGGTGATTGAACGTGAAGTATTATTGGTGTGTGATGATGTGCCAGTGGTGTTTGCCCACACCGCCGTGCCCTTGAGTTGTACCGCCTCGGATTGGCCCTTATTTAAAACCCTGGGCAATCGCTCGCTGGGCACGACCTTGTTTAATGATCCGCAAGTGCGGCGCGGCGCGCTGCATTATGCCAGATTGCAACAAGGCCACCCGCTGGTACAAAGAGCGCAGCGTGCAACAGGATGCGCCTTACCCATGCAATGTTTGGCGCGCCGCTCCTTGTTTTGGCGCAAACGTGGCATGCTGTTGGTAACGGAAGTATTTTTGCCGACATTAAATGATTTGCTGTTGGCGCACCATGCGCCCGGCTCGATTAACCCGCTTG
Organism: Burkholderiaceae bacterium; assembly: GCA_046597185.1. GTDB lineage: Bacteria > Pseudomonadota > Gammaproteobacteria > Burkholderiales > Burkholderiaceae_D > CAMBDR01. Next base: position 6,494 of record JBKJLF010000626.1, read on the forward strand.
GAAAGCATAAGTAATGAATGTATTTTTTGAAGAATCCGGCGATTTTAAAGTCGGCACTATATTAAGCCAGGCGGGTGAGGCGGCGCAAATTGAAATGGCCAGCGGCAAGCGCAGCAAGGTCAAGCTCAAAGATATATTGCTGCAATTTGCCAACCCCGAAGCGCAAGAATTATTGCAGCAAGCGCAGCAGATTGCGGCGGAGCTGGATCTGGACTTTTTATGGGAAGTGGCGGGTCAGGACGAATTCGGTTTTGCCGAATTGGGCGCGGAATATTTCGGCCATGCGCCCTTGGCGACCGAAGCGGCAGGCTTGATTTTGGCCCTGCATGGCGCACCTGTGTATTTTTATCGCAAAGGCCGTGGCCGCTACAAAGCCGCACCTGCGGCCAATTTGCAAGCAGCGCTGGCGGGCATTGAAAAGAAAAAACAACAGGCGCTGGTGCAAGCGAGCTACGTGGAAGAACTGGTGGCGCACCGCTTGCCGGCGGCCATGCAAAACCAAGTGATGCATTTGCTGTTCAAGCCGGATAAAAATTCGATTGAATACAAAGCCCTGGAAGCGGCCTGCGAGCAATTGCAAACCAGCCCGGCCAAATTGATGCTGGCCAATGGCGGCATCAGTTCGGCCAAGCAATATCATCTCTCCAAATTTTTGCTGGAACACTTCCCCAAGGGCACCGGTTTTGCGCCGATTAAAGTACCGCAACCCGGTGCTGGCAACGGCGCTTTACCGGTCTCGCAAGTGCCTGCGTTTTCGATTGATGATGTCACCACCACTGAAATTGATGATGCTTTTTCGGTGCAACAACTGGATGATGGCAACTGGCAAATCGGCATCCACATCGCAGCGCCAGGCCTTGCCATGGTGCGCGATGATGCGCTTGATTTGCTGGCGCGTAGTCGCATGTCTACCGTGTATATGCCGGGCGATAAAATCACCATGTTGCCGGATGAACTGGTTCAAGCCTACACCCTGGGTGCCGGCCAAACCCGGCCTGCGGTATCGCTGTATGCGGTGGTGAATGGATCGGATTTCAGTTTAATTTCTTGCACCAGCCGCGCCGAAATGGTGCCGATGGCGGCGAATTTGCGCCATAATGATCTGGAAGAATTGGTGACCGAAGCGGCGCTGGCCGAAGGCTCGGGGGACTATCCATACAAAGCCGAACTGGCGATTTTATGGCGCTGGGCGCTGGTGCTGGAACAACAGCGTGCCGCCAAGCGCGCCGGCTTTGGTTTGCGCCCGGAGCAAAATAACCGGGTCGATTATAATTTCTACGTCGAAAACGATGTGGTTTCCATCGTGCCGCGCAAACGTGGTGCGCCGCTGGATAAAATCGTGGCCGAATTGATGATTTTCGCCAACAGCACCTGGGGTAAGCTGATGCACGACCATGGCGTGCCGGGCATCTATCGCAGCCAAGGCACCGGCTGGGGCGGCAAAATGCAGGTGCGCATGCTCACCCATGCCGCGCCGCATCAGGGCCTGGGGGTGGATCAATACGCGTGGAGCACTTCGCCACTGCGGCGCTATACCGATATGGTCAACCAATGGCAAATTTTAGCCTGCATTCAACACGGCGTGGCTGCGCCCTTGGTGGCACCATTTAAACCGCGCGATGCCGCCTTGTTTGCCCTGGTGTCCGGCTTTGATGCTGCGTATGCGGCCTATGGTGATTTTCAAACCGATATGGAGCGCTACTGGTGCTTGCGCTGGTTGGCGCAACAACAGCAAACCATGCAAAGCCGCCAGATTGAAGCGGTGGTGTTGAAAGATGAGATTTTGCGCTTGTCTTCGATTCCATTAGTGATTAAACTCTCCGGTTTGCAACCTTTGGCGCGTGGCACCCAGGTGAAACTGGATGTGTTGGGCTGGGATGAAATCGCCTTGACCGTGGATGCACGCTTGCTTGAAGTATTGACGGTAGAAGCGCAGGTGATGGAAGAAGCGGAAGAGGAGGTGGAACAAGTGGCAGCAGAATCGGAGACCGAAGCGGAAGTAGCCGCCGATGGTAGCCTTGAAGCCAGCACTGAAGCAGGCACCGAGCCAAACACTGAAGTCAACACAGACGCCAACACACAAGCCAACACACAAGCCAACCCTGAACCCAACACTGAGCAAAAATTGGAACCGATGTGAAACAGTTTTCTCAAAATTCGACCCTGAACATTGCGATTGTCGTTTCCCTGACCTTGCATGCCATGGCCATGTTTGTACACTTCGTGGCACCGGACACGTTTCGCTTCCAGCCTTCCGACCCTGGCCTCGAAGTGATTTTGGTCAATGCCAAACATGATAAAAAACCACTCAAGGCCGACGCCCTGGCGCAAGCCAATCTGGACGGTGGCGGCCAGACCGACAAAGGGCGCAGCAAATCGCCCCTGCCTGATATGCGCCAAATGAGCGATGGCGATAACGTGCCCGAGAGTACCCGCCGCATCCAGGAATTGGAAGAATTGCAAAAGCAAATGCTGGCGCAATTGAATAAGGAAGGCAAATTCAAGCTCTCCACCAAGTTGGATCGAAAAAACCCGGACGCGCCGCCACCCGTCCCCGGCACGGATGCCACCGAGAGCGCCAAAATGCTGGCCAGAATGGCCGCCGAAATTACCCAAACCATTGAAGACCAAAACAAGCGTCCACGCAAAACCTTTATTACCCCCAGTACCCAGGCGGTCGGGTATGCGGTGTATTACAAAGCCTTGCAAAAGCGCATCGAAGAAATCGGCACCATCAATTTCCCCCAGCGTGGTGGCGAAAAACTATATGGCGAACTGATCGTCTACATTCCGATTTTTCAGGATGGCAGCATCTATGAAAAAGAGGGCGGGGTGCGCATTGAGCGCAGTTCCGGCAATCTGGAACTGGACAAGGCGGCAGTGCGGATTGTGCGCCGTTCGGCACCGTTTGGTAAATTTCCACCGAATATGTTGTCCGGTGACCGCGATGATTTATGGATCATCATCACCACCTTCCGCTTCACCAAAGACGAAGTGCTACATACCGAACTGATGGGCGGAGCAAACTAAGATGGCAAGCAAACCCGATCAATACGTCGTCATCGGTAACCCGATTGCGCATAGCAAATCGCCCGCCATCCACGCCCGCTTTGCCGCCAGTTGCGATCAAGCCATGGAATATAAAGCCATGCTGGCACCGCTGGACGGTTTTGCGCTTGCCGCGCGCCAGTTTTTTGCCGCCGGGGGCTTGGGCGCAAATGTCACCCAACCGTTTAAACTGGAAGCGTTTGCGCTGGCCGATGAACTTACGCCACGTGCACGAGCAGCGGGCGCGGTCAACACCCTGAGCTGGCGCAATGGGCACTTATTGGGTGACAATACGGACGGCAAGGGCTTGGTCAACGATATTGTGCAAATGGCTGGCCACCCCATTGCCGGGCAGCGCGTGCTGATGTTAGGCGCAGGCGGTGCTGCACGCGGGGCCTTGTTGCCGATTCTGGAACAACAACCGGCCCAATTGGTGGTGGCCAACCGCACCCACGCCAGCGCCCTGCAATTGCTGGAACAATTTCAACCATTGGTACCGGAGGCGAGCAAACATCGTAAGGATTTATTGTGCGCCTGTGAATTTGCCAATCTAACAGGCACGTTTGACCTGATCATTAATGCCACTTCGGCCAGCCTGCAAGCGAGCGTACCACCTATTGCCCCCGGCTTGCTTGGCCCAAACTGTTTGGCCTACGACATGATGTATGGCGCACAGCCCACCGTCTTCATGGCTTGGGCCAGCGCGCACGGTGCCAAGGTGCGCGACGGTTTGGGCATGTTGGTGGGGCAGGCGGCCGAAGCGTTTTTTG
>JBKJLF010000630.1:0-6398 GCA_046597185.1 Burkholderiaceae bacterium
CATGTATGGAACCATCATGAAACGTCCCGGTTTACCCACGGGACCCGGTGCGGTGCTTAATCCCTCCGGACAACCGCAGTTTGGCCGTTTTGCTGGCACCCTGGCACAAATCGACTGGTCGAATTTGCAAGCCCCGTATCAACGTAGCCGCTGGTGGAAACATTTTCACCATAAACGCTGGCAATACGTGGCGCTGGCAACGGAGCAATTATTTTGCGGTATCGCCATCATCGATTTGGGCTGGACCAATGCTGCTTTTGCCTATGCGTTTGATCGCAAATTGGGCAAAGAAGTGGCCGCCTGGTCGCAAGACGGGATACCGGGTTTGACGGCATCGCTGGGCAATGGGGTGGGGCAGGCCTGTCAATTTACTTTTTTGAAAAAGCGCATCAGCATGAGTAGCAATGCGGCGCAACATTTTGAATTGCAACTTGATTGCGGCAACTTTCAAATCGACGCCACGTTTGATATGAACTCCGCCGCGCCGTTATTATTAGCCATTGGCCCGATTGAAAATGGTTCGGTGCATGCGACCCAAAAATCTTCCGGCTTCCCCTTGCGCGGTACGGTCAAAGCCAATGGGCGCGACTATGATTTGGAAAACGGGGTCGCCAGTTTCGATTATTCGAATGGCTTATTGGCACGCCATACCGATTGGCGCTGGGCTTCGGCCCATGATTTACAAGTGGGTTTTAATTTGCAGGAAGGCTATTTCGGCGCGCAAGAAAATGCGCTGTGGTTGGATCAAAAATTGTATCCACTGGGCAAAGCCCATTTTGATTTCGATTTGGCCAATCCGCTCTTGCCCTGGCATATCACCACCGAGGATGGATTGCTGGACTTGCATTTTCAACCGCAAGGGGCGCGCCAAGAGAACAGGAATTTATTGATTGCCGCCAGCCGCTATGTGCAACCGATCGGCACCTTTTGTGGCTGGGTCAAAACCCATGCCAGCGGCTGTGCACATCGGATTGATGATTTGGTCGGCGTTACCGAAAACCATCGCTCGCGCTGGTAGCTTGCCTGTAATGCAAAAAGCCCGCAGTTGAGTACGATCAACAGTGCGGGCTTTTGCTTGAAATAATTTTTACGACATTATGGTGCGCAAGTAACGCCCACCGCACTAAATGCTGCTGTTACGTCGGCAACCGTATAACCACGGTTGGCCGCAGCATTTTGTACACCGCATGCACCTTGGTTGAAGGTGCTATTTGCAGTCCAGTACAAGCGGTTGGCATCGGCCATCACTTCAAAGGCTTTGCGGGTATTCCAGCCAGCTTTGGTTGCCAACAGATAAAACGCCTTGTTGTACACACCGCTGGAATAGTGCACGTCCAGTGTGCTGGTAAAGTTGGCGGCATTATCGATCGAGCGGCCATCTTTTGGTGGGTTGTACATATAACGCAATGCACCTGCCGCCTTAAAGATTTCTGCGCCAACTTCAAAGTCATTCGTGCCTTTGTTGTAATACTCAGCCGCTTCACCTGCCATATCCGAAAACGCTTCGTTCATGCCGCCGGACATGCCGGAATACACCAGACCAGAATTTTGCTCGGTGTAGCCATGGCTCACTTCATGTGCTGCCACATCCAGCGAAACCAGTGGGTAGAACGTCGTTGCACCATCACCGAAGTACATGGCTGTACCATCCCAGAATGCATTTTCATACGCACGCTTGTAGTGTATCTTCATCAACAGCTTTTGGCTGATTGGGCGAATCCCGAGCCAACCTTGATACATATTGAACACGACGCCGCCGAAGAAATGCGCATCATTCATCGGTGCAAAGGCTCCGTTGATGGCTTTCACCGTATTGCGTGGGCAAGTAAATGAATGCGGTGCGCTTGGGGTCTTGCTCAAGCTGTTCATGTTGTAGGTGGCCACGTTGGTGCTATCGAGTTTGCAAGTGGTGCCAGATTGAACTACATCGTTATAGCCAAAATTGGTGCCGTATTCATATTGACCGGTTTTGGTGTTGCCGCCAGGGCCAGTGCCAAAATGGGGTTTGGCAAGGGGAATTTTGCGGATTTTTGAAAATAAATTTCTGCAACAATTCATCTTTTTTTAGACTTCAGTGATACTATCCCGAGAATTTATTTAAGCATTAAATGTGTCTATATGATAAAAAGCCCGCTAAAAAGCGGGCTTTAGTTTGCTACAGGAATCAATCAAATTACCGATTAAATCCTTGGCGACCTACGGATTATTGCGGTGTATAAGTCACATTCAAGTTGTAGTTGCCGGCAGCATAGGCCTTAACCAACACATAGCCGTCGCCATTGGCGGCAAAGCTGATGGTGCATGTTTCGGTGGAAGTCGAGCCAGCGGATTTACAATCGTAAGTACTAGTGGTTGGCACACTGGTTTTACGGCCATAAATATCCATATCGCCCGTACCCGTGGTGCTCAATTTCATGGTGCCACCCGCTTTGACTTTAAACGGACCAAACGATTTGGTGGCACTGGTTGCCAATGAGCCGGTAAAGGTTTCAGTTTTGGGTGGTATCACAATCGCACCGGCATCACTACCTAATTCCACTGCAAACGAGAGTGCTAATTTGGAAAACTTGAGTGAATGGTTGGCTGTACCGCCGGAATTGGCAAAGGTATCATTGACGGTATGAATGTTTTTATTATCGCCAGAAAACGACGATTCAAATGGCATCGAAGCGTAATAACCATTTTTGGTCCAGGAAGCATGATCAGAACAACCATAGTTACACACATCGTGGCCAATCGTAATGCCTGGTTGATAGGTCTTGATCAGGTTTTCGATAAACAGATTTTGCGAATTGTCGGTGTAATCGGTGAACACATAAATGTCATTGGCCGCACCTTTGTAGTTGGTCATATCGAGCTGCAATACGCCGACCACATTCACATTATTGGCTTTGAAATTGGCTGCAATTTCAGCCGAACCTTTCAAACCCACTTCTTCAGCCGCGTATGCCATGATTTTGATCGTGCGACGTGGTTTGTAATTGGCCGCTAACATGGCGCGATAGGCCTCGGTCAGGCTGGCAATGCCGGAGGCATCATCATCCGCGCCGGGGGCTTTGGTGGTTTCGCTGGTGCCGGCTGAGTTAATCGAATCCAGATGGCCGCCCATCACAACGACTTCACCCGCATTATCGGTGCCCTTGATGGTCAAAATAACGGATTTTTGACTCCAGGTTGGGTGGGTAAATTGTTCTACCGTGATATCGGTGCGGCCATTGGCCATGGTTTTCCATTTATTCATCAACCAAGCCGAAGAATTGACGCCGCCGCTGGTGGTGTAGTAACGATTGGCAAAGCCTGTCGATAAGTCAGTGATGGTTTGAGCGATATTGCTCGCTTGCATGGTCGCCAGCATACCATTCACGGCGGCCTGGTTATCCAGCGTATAGTTGGGACGAATCGCTGCCAGCGTACTGACTGGCGCACCGACCAAGGCTTGTTGTCCATCCGCTTTGGTTGGATGAAACGCAAAACCGGCGCAACGATGCAATTCTTTATGCAAGGCGGCAGACAAATTCAATAATTGGCTTTCATCCACTTGCACCAAATGAATTTTTTCCTGTGTGGCCAAACCTGCTTTGCTATTGCCATTGCTACGTACTGAGCTTTGTGCTGCCAGCGTACCGGGCAAGACTTTTTGCAGTTGGGCGTAACCTGCATCACCAATTGTAATCCATACTTTTTTGCCCGCTACTGCAGTTTCTGCTGCGAAAGCCACATTACCCATTAAAGCACCTGCCACCAACAGTGGCAATATACGTTTTACAAACATTTTTGTCTCCTCTATACTCTCGAACCTGGCTCCTGCGCTATGTGCAGGAGCCAGATTAGGGCATGGTTTATTGAATGATTTTTAAAACAATGATTTTTCAAACAATTATTGCGCTGTTGCTACCAGGGTTGCGCCGCTCACTGCCGTGTAGCCATATACCATCACATAATAGGTGCCTGCAGCAGGGCTGGTATAGGTAATAGTTTCAGCATTGGTCGAACCGGCTGATTTTTTCGTGTACGACGTAGTGGTTGGTGCAGTGGTAACACGTGCATACAAATCACCATCACCTGTGCCGCCCGACATTTTGAATGTCAGACTGGTTTTGCCACTTGGCACCACAATCGAGAACATGCGGCTACCCTTGCTGGCCACGGCAATGCTGCCCACTGCTACGCCAGAGGTCAGAACGGTGGTGGTTGGAGGCGGTGTTGTACCAGCGCAAGATACACCAACGCCAGTAAAGGCGGTGGTCACGTCGGCTTTGGTGTAGCCCAGGTCAATCGCTGCTTTTTCAACGCCGCATGCGCCGTCATTAAAGGTGCTGGTGGATGTCCAGTACACGTCATTGGCGTGAGCCATGACCTGGAATGCTTTCTTGGTATCCCAACCGGTTGTTTTAGCCAAGGTACAAAATGCCTTGTTGTACACGCCGGAAGTGTAGTGCACATCCAGGCTGGTGGTGTACTTGCTGGCGTGGTCGATGGAACGACCATCTTGCGTTGGGTTACACATATAGCGTAATGCGCCCGTAGCTTTGAAAATTTCTGCGCCCACCAGGAAGTCATTGGTGCCACGTGAATAGAATTCTGCCGCTTCACCTGCCATATCCGAGAACGCTTCGTTCATGCCGCCGGACATCAGTTTATACGCCAGGTTTGAATTTTGTTCAGTAAAGCCGTGTGACACTTCATGTGCAGCTACGTCGAGCGAAACCAATGGATAGAAAGTGCTGGCACCATCGCCGAAAGTCATTTGTGTACCATCCCAGAATGCATTTTCATAGGCGTTGTTGTAATGCACGCGCATTTTCAGTTTTTGGCTGATTGGGCGAATCCCGAGGTAGCTTTGATACATGTTAAACACCACATTGCCAAAGAAATGCGCATCATTCATTGGGGCAAATCCGCCATTGATGGATTTCACGGTGTTGCGTGGGCAAGTGAAAGTGTGGGTTGCTGTCGCTGTGGAGCCGCCATTCATGTTAACAGTGTACACATTTGGGCTATCCAGGCTGCAAGTGGTGCCGCTTTGGGTCACTACCATTGGGCCATATTTGCCGCCGACTTGATATTCGTATTGGCCGGTTTTGGTGTTGCCGCCAGGGCCAGTGCCATCAACGTGGGTAATGCCTTCCCATTTTTCCAACACTGCGCCGGAATTGGCATCGATCATGTAGAAAGGACGGCTTGGTGCTGCAACACTTTCATTCATGAAGGAAACCAGATAGAACAGGTGCGCTGCGCCGTTAGCGCCTTGCTTGATGTAGAGCTTGACTTGATCGTTGGAGGTTTTTTGTGCACCAGCCAAAGTTTTGGCTTGCTGCAACGCGGCTTGTTGGCTCACGGTGGTTTTGACGCTTGGCAAATCACGGGCAACATTGCTCAACATAACGCCGGACAAGCTGGGTGTCGATGCAACAGCCGCATTGGCCGCTGTCTTGGAAACGATGGCTTCGCCATACATTGGCACGCCCAAATGATACTGTTGATGACGGGTAATAACATTGCCGTTGATGGTGCGGGTACGCAATGGCTTCAATTCATCAGCGCTTAAGCCAGTGAGGCTATGGATGGTTTGCGCACCCAAAGTTGCACTCCCTTTGAGGGTTTCTAAATTGACGCGATCAGCAGCCATGACGCTGCATGCGGCGGATACTAAAACAGCTAATAGTGCTGGACGTGCTACATAGTTAAAAGCATTGCTCATTTTCTAGTCTCTCTCGTTTGATAAATCAGGGGATTTTCCCCGCTTTGTTTTCCGATCAGCCTTTGTGCGACCAACCGGGGTTCTTAAAAAGCCAACCAATATTTCATTGATCAGCCCTTTAATTCTTTAATGCATTATTTTTATACTATTTATGGTCTTTCGACACTTCAAATTCTAGATGTGAATTCCACAATTTTCAAGAACTAATCGCTCCACTCGTACTTTAGTACGATATGAATTTCTCCATCTCGTCTCATTTAGGATGACTGTACATCAATTTATATTTTAATAGTAAAAGATTGATGAATTATTTTTAACCATGTTTTTGAGCAATACGCTAAACAGAAGACATTTCATGACTTTAAATGCAATTAATTTATAAAATGCTTGTCTAAAATAATGTTTTTGTCTTAAGTTTGCCTGAAATATCATTCAGAGTGGCAATTAATGTCGGCAGCTTGGCCAAACCCTGTTGTTTTTGTGCCTCAGTCAGGTTGTTGTAGGCCGGTGTCTTTTGAAACCATTCCGCGCTGACATTGTCGTCCAGGCGTTTTGAAAGCAGGTGCCAGGCATAGGCATCCACCAAATTATTCTCTTGCAAATACAACTCCGAGATAATGCCAGCCGAGCGAATATTGCCTGCTGCCAGGGCTTGGGTGAAGGATTGTTTGGCCAGATCCGGGTAGTTGGCATTGGC
>JBKJLF010000653.1:0-12492 GCA_046597185.1 Burkholderiaceae bacterium
GCGTCAACCAATTTGCGCTGGCCGGGAATAATGACAAAAAATACATTGCCAACCATGATCGTGCCGATCATCGCGCCGATATGTATAAAGGTGGCACGACCACTGAAAAAATGGCTCAAACCAAACGTCGCCAATATCAGCAAACCGTATACCAGCACCCCCAACAGCAAAGGCTTTTGCACCAGACGGGTACGGCACAGGCCGTCATACACCAGCCAGGCTACGGCCAAACTGCTCAACCCAAGCACAATTGCGGATAAACCGGATAAATCATTGAGTGAAGGATTGATTAACATCGCCTTCGGTTGTAGGTAATATACAACACTGAGCAATGCGGTGCCAGATAGCCAGGTACTGTAGGCTTCCCATTTAAACCAATGTAATTCGGTAGGCAGGGTGGGTGGCGCCACCAAATACTTTTGTGGGTTATAAAAGCCGCCGCCATGCACTGCCCACAATTCACCTGCAACCCCTTGTTTGGCCAGCGCTGAGTCTGGCGCAGGAGGGCGGATATGCAAATCCAGCCAGACGAAATAAAACGATGCACCGATCCAGGCAATGCCTGTGATCATATGTAGCCATCGTAGTAAAAGATTGATCCAGTCGCCGTAGTAGCTGAGCAAATAACTCGGAATTTCCATGCACTCCCCGTGCGGTTGATGATTTTTTGAAATATTGCAATATTGCGATGGGCACAACTTCAGAAAGATAAACGGTTTCATGTCTACAAGGATGGAAAATCGCGTATATTTGCCATACTCAATTGACTATACCTGACCACGAGCGCGCCATGTCTACCTTGCCTGACCACCTTGATTTACACCTGATTCGGGTATTGTACCTGTTGCTGTGCGAAAAAAACGTCTCGCGGGTGGCATTGAAGTTAAATCAACCGCAGCCATCGGTGTCGGCGGCCTTGCGCAAGTTGCGCGATTTGACGGGCGACCCTTTGCTGGTGCGTGGTGCACGCGGCATGGTGCCAACCCAGCATGGCGAGAGCTTGCTGATTCCGGCCAAGCGGATTCTGGATGAAACCGAGCGCCTGTTTGTACGCAAACAACCGTTTATTCCGGCGCAAGAAGCGCGCACCTTTCATATTGCCGCGCCCGACTACCTGGATTGCCAGTTTTTGCCCAATGTGGTGGCACGGGTGCGGCGCGAGTCCCCCAATAGCCGGGTGATCATGCATAGCTTGGGGCCGGAGGTGGATTATGTGCGCTTGCTATCGGACGGCAATCTGGATTTGGTGATCGCCAATTGGGATGAGCCGCCGCCGCATTTACATATGTCCAAATTATTTGAAGACGTGGTGGTTTGCGCCATGCATGCCGAAAGCCCGTATGCCAAGCGCACAGCCAGTGACGCGATGACTTTGGACGATTACCTGAGCTTGCCGCATATTGCGCCCGCGCCAATGCTACCCGGCTCGCACGGGGTAATCGACGCCTTTTTGGCGCAACAAAATCTGCACCGCAATGTGGTGGTTGAATCGGCGCATTTCAGTTTAATTCCGTATATGGTGACGCAAGCGGATCTGGCGTTGAGTACGGGACGGCAGTTTTTGCGGTTTTATGAAAAAAGCTTGCCAATCAAATTGTTTTCGATGCCGATTCCTTTTCCGGTGATGCATTTTTATCAATTGTGGCATGATCGCGTGCATAATGCGCCCGAGCATAAGTGGTTGCGCGAGCAAATCACCCATGTGGTGAAAAATTTGGTGAGCAAGTAGGGCAGATTCAAGGATCACCTGCATTTTTACTCGGTCTTTGACGGAATATGAGGCCTATTGCCGCTGCCATATGCGTATTCGGTTTGGCGCAGGTATGATAGCCGCTGGTTTGATAATGGAGGCGCTAGCCGATGAACATCAACACGAATCACCTTGACCCGAATCACCTTGACCTGAATCACCTTGACCTGAATCAACTCAATGAGCTTCCATTGGCGCAATGGCTGGCCGCACTGGACGGGGTGTATGAACATTCCCCCTGGATTGCCGAACGGGCGGCGGCCCATAGGCCCTTTGCCAGCTTGGCGGCCTTAAAGCACCGCTTACAGTGCGTGGTACAAGCGGCTACGCCGGATGAACAATTGGGTTTGATTCGTGCCCACCCCGAATTGGCGGGTAAAGCTGCCATGGCCGGGCAATTGAGTAAAGAATCGACGGGTGAACAAGCTGGCGTCGGTTTGGATCGTTGTAGTGCCGAAGAATACGCCCAATTACAGCAATTAAACAGTGACTACAAGGCCAAATTTGGCTTTCCATTCATCGTTGCGGTCAAAGGCCCGGACGGGCAGGGCCTCAACCGCCAACAAATCATCGCCCATTTTAGCCGCCGCTTAGGTGCCAGTGTGGTCAGTGAAACGGCGGAAGCCCTGCACCAGATTGGCCGCATTGCCGAAATGCGCCTGAATGCATTGTTTGGCGTGAGCTTGCAGTTTGGTACTGAGATCATGCGGCGGGTACAGCACTTAGCTGGTTACAGCGAACAAAGCGACGGTTTGTACTGTAGCTATCTGCATACAGCGCACCAACAATGCGCCGCTCAAATCGCACAATGGATGAAAGAAGCGGGTTTGGCGGTGCAAATTGATGCCGTTGGCAATGTGCGCGGGCGTTACCTTTCATCCCGGGCGGATGCCCAAACCCTGATTATTGGCTCCCATTACGACACCGTGAATAACGCCGGTTGGTTCGACGGCCGTTTGGGCATTATTCTGCCGATGTTGGTCTTGCAGCATTTGCAACAACTGCGCCAGTTGCCACAAACAGAGCAGGCTTTGTCCTTTCCTTTTCATATTGAGTTAGTGGCTTTTTCAGAAGAAGAAGGGGTGCGCTTTCCCTGCACTTTTCTGGGTAGCCGGGCCTTGGCCGGGCGGTTTGATGCATCGCTACTGCATTTGAACGATGGCAATGGCATTTCCTTGCAACAGGCTTTGCTGCAAGCGGGGCACGAACCGGGCGACATTGCGGAATTGGCCTTGTCAGCTGATCAAGTGTGTGGTTTTTTGGAAGTCCATATTGAGCAAGGGCCGATTTTATTACAGCATCATTTACCGCTGGGCGTGGTGACGGCGATTGCGGGCAGCAGCCGATTTTGGTTACACATTAGCGGCGAAGCCAATCATGCGGGCACCACGCCGATGGCTATGCGGCATGATGCCGTGGCCGCCGCTGCAGAAATTATCCTGGCCATAGAAGCGCGTTGCCGGGGCGAGGCGGGCTTGGTGGGCACGGTCGGTCAAGTTCAAATTCCCGCCGCTGCGACCAATGTGGTAGCGGGGGCATGCAGTATTTCGGTCGATATCCGTGCCCCGAATGACGCCCAGCGCCTGACAGCGGTGGCCGATATTATGCATATAGTGGAAGCAATCTGCCAACGCCGCGCAGTGCAATGGCGCAAACAAATTATGACGCAAATCGCGGCCGTGCCCTGTGACACAGGTCTGCAAGATGCGCTACACCTGGCCCTGAAGCAATGCGGCGTACCTGATTTTAGTCTGACTTCGGGTGCAGGGCACGATGCCATGATGATGGCCAACCTGACCCCAACGGCCATGCTGTTTGTGCGCTGTGGAAATAAGGGCATCAGCCATAACCCGCTGGAAACCATGACCGCCGATGATGCGGAATTGGCCGCTCAGGTTTTGTTGGAATGGCTTAAGCAGATCGCAAAGACGGTTGAAGCTGGCAAGCTGTTACAGGGCTAAATCAGCCTTGTCGGAAAAACGCAACCGTTTGCAGCAATGATTGCACAATTTTTTGATTCTCTTGCGCATCCGGCAGGCAAGGCGTATTGTTCCAATACAGATTTTAAGGTTCGTACCAAGGACGCAACGGCAGGCTAATTACCGACTGATTTAGTCAGTTGATATTCAGCCGGATGCGAAACTTCATGCTACAGTGAATTGCATTGTGGAATGTTTTGCGAGGGTATTTAATATTTTCAAGTGGTAGGGATTTTGGTTGTTCCGAGTTAAATTTGAATGAGACGAGGTAGAGCGATTATGAAAAAATTCAATATAGTAATTATCGGGGTAGGCCCCCGTGGCTTGAATTTGTTGGAGCGTATGTCTGCTCTGTTACTGGAACAGCCTTTGAACGGCGCGTTGACGATTCATTTGGTTGACCCGAATATTCCAGGGCAAGGTGCCCATGGCTGGATTCAGCCAGCCCACTTATTGGTCAATACCGTGGCTGGGCAAATCACCATGTATAGCGACCCTTCCTGTATTGGCTGTGGCCCGATCATGCCTGGCCCATCATTTTTGGAGTGGGCCAATTTACGTGGCTACCGCAAGGTTGACGGGCGTTTTGTGCTCTCATCGCAGGGCGAAGAAATTCAGGAAAATGATTATTTACCGCGCTCTTTGCTGGGTGAGTATTTAACTTCGGTCTACGATGCCATTCTGGATCGCTTCCCGGATTCGGTGGAGGTATCGAACCACCGCCGTGAAGCAGTTGATATCAAGCGCCTTGAAGATGGCAAACTCGAAGTGGAATTGTATGGTGGCTTTGCCATTGATGCCGATTTTGTGTTCTTGACCACGGGTCATGGTGAAAGTGAGCCCGATGACTTCGATAATCAATTTACCGCCTGGCTGGAACAAGGCTCGCGCAAAAACAGCCAGTTGCAATACTTCCGCACCCCTTATCCGATTACCAATTTGGCATCCATCGGGCAAAACGCACGGGTCGCGGTGGTGGGTACGGGCTTGTCGTCGAACGATATTGTGTCAGCCTTGACCGTGGGTGTCGGCGGCTCGTTTGATCGCCTGACCAAAGATCGCTTCAAATACAACCCCTGTGGCCGTGAGCCAAAAATGACGGTGTTTTCGCGTCAGGGCATCCCATTTGGTGGCCGTGCCACCAATCAAAAAGGCAATGAGGGTAAATATCGGCCTTCGTTCTTCACCAAAACCTTTGTCGATAATTGCCGCAATTCATTACCCATTACCAATGGCAAGGCGCAGCTCGATTTTGACGAACATCTGTGGCCAACCTTGAAAAAGGAAATGGCCTATGTCTATTCTTGTACGGCCAAAAATGCCTGGGTCATGGCGGAAGAGTATGTCATGTCCAAAGCCGATGAAATGGCAATTGATCGAATCATTTCACCGATTGCGCAAGATTCGTTTAACGATCCGAAATCGTTTAGCCGCTTTGTGCATGACTATCTGGTACGCGATATTGCCGATGCTTTTGGCGGCAATATGGAAAATCCGGCCAAAGCGGCAACCGATGTGTTGCGCGATGTGCGCGACATTATTCGCTATGCCATTGATCAGGGTGGCTTGACACCGGAATCGCATGAACGCTTCCTGGGTGGCTGGTGTTCCATTATTAACCGTATTGCAGTTGGCCCACCAAAAGAGCGCAATATTGAAACACTGGCTTTAATGGAAGCGGGTATTGTTAATTTTGATATTGGCCCTGCACCGATTGTTGGATTTGATGCGGACAAGGGTAAATTCACCTTAACCTCGACCAAGTTCAAGGAACCGTACACCGAATATTTTGATGTGATGGTACGGGCCAAGATCGACATGTTCGAACCTGAGCGCAGCACCTCGCGCATCGTGCGCAATATGTTGAAATCGGGGGTTGCTGTACCGTATCAAAACGGGCCATTTAAAGCGGGCGGACTGAACGTCAATGAAAAAGGCCATATCATTGATGCGCAAGGCAATACGATTGAAAACCTCTATGCGCAAGGCAATATTGTGGAAGGCTCGAACTTCTACACCTTCGTGTTGCCACGGCCGAATGTCAATTCACGCTCGATTTATGATGCAGGGTATGCATCGATGACGGTGTTGAATGCGATTCGGGCCAAGATTTTGGCGGTGGATAGCAAATAAGTCAATAAGCGGTAAAAAACAGGGCGGGTACGTTAATATCGTACCCGCCCTGTTTTTATTTGCAGCGGCTGACTTGCCGCCGCTTTTTTAACATCGCTTATTCATAATCGCTCACGGGTGGGCATGAGCAAATCAAATTACGATCACCATACACATTATCAGCCCGGCCCACGGGTGGCCAGTATTTTTGCCGACGCAAGGCCGGCACAGGGTAAGCCGCTACTTCACGGCTATACTTGCGCTCCCACTTGTCCGCCGTCAATACTTGCGCAGTATGCGGTGCGCCTTTCAATGGATTGTCGGCACGATCAAACTCGCCACTTTCGACCTTGGCGATTTCACCTCGAATCGTAATCATGGCATCGATAAAGCGATCCAGCTCTGCCTTCGATTCGCTTTCGGTCGGTTCAATCATCAGCGTGCCCGGCACCGGGAAACTCATGGTAGGGGCGTGGAAACCAAAATCCATTAAACGCTTCGCGATATCTTCATTGCTAATGCCCGTAGTATTTTCAAGCGGACGGCAATCCAGAATGCATTCATGCGCAATCAAGCCATCATGCCCGCTATACAGTACCGGGAAGTGCGGAGCCAGACGCTTGGCGATATAGTTGGCAGCCAAAATCGCGGTTTCAGTGGCATCGGCCAAACTGCGCGCGCCCATCATGGCAATATACATCCACGAAATTGGCAAAATGCTGGCCGAACCATAGGGCGCTGCCGTAATCGCACCAATGCCTTTTTCATTACGTTGATAACCCGCGCTGAGGTGATTCGGTAAAAACGGGGCCAAATGCGCACCCACCCCAATTGGACCCACGCCAGGGCCGCCACCACCATGCGGAATACAAAAGGTTTTGTGCAAATTCAAGTGGCTGACATCGCCACCAAATTTACCCGGCGCGGCCACGCCCACCAGCGCATTCATATTGGCCCCGTCGATATACACCTGGCCGCCATTGGCATGCACGATCTGGCATAATTCTTTGATGCCTTCTTCAAATACACCGTGGGTGGAAGGGTAGGTCACCATGGCGCAGGCCAGATTGGCTTTGTGCAGTTCAGCCTTGGCTTTCAAGTCAGCCAGATCGATATTTCCGTTGGCATCACAAGCCACCACCACCACCTTCATATTGACCATACTGGCCGAGGCCGGATTGGTGCCGTGCGCAGAAGAGGGAATCAGGCAAATATTGCGATGCCCCTCGCCACGGGAGGCATGGTAGGCTTCAATCACCAATAAACCGGCGTATTCACCTTGCGAACCGGCGTTGGGTTGAATCGAAACCGCCGCATACCCCGTGACGGCGCATAGCATTTCTTCCAGTTGTGCAATCATTTCGCGGTAGCCTGCGGTTTGCGCCTCTGGCACCAGCGGGTGCATGCTGGAAAACTCGGGCCAGGTCACCGGAATCATTTCGCTGGTGGCGTTGAGCTTCATGGTGCAAGAGCCAAGCGGGATCATGGTGCGATCCAGTGCCAGGTCTTTGTCTGCCAGCGTGCGCAAATAACGCAGCATTTCATGTTCGGCGTGGTAGCGGTTAAATACCGGATGGGTCAGCCAGGCGCTTTGGCGTGCCAGATTGGCGGGGAAGGCGTCTTTCAGTTTGGCTTCGATTTTGTCGAACTCCGGCAGCGCTGGCGTGGGGCGCACGCCTTGGGCAAACAGCGACCAGAGCAGGGCAACATCATCACGACTGGTGGTTTCATCGAGTGAAATACCGACGCTATTGGCATCAATCACACGTAAATTGACGCCGTGTTGATGCGCCAATTCATGCAATTTGGCCGCTTTGCGTGGCACTTGCACGGTTAAGGTATCAAAGAAACAGGTATTGCTGATGGTGTAACCCAATTGCTTCAGGCTCGCTGCCAGCACGCCCGTGTAGCGATGCACCCGTTCGCCGATTTGGCGCAAACCCTTGGGGCCATGGTAGACCGCATACATGGAGGCCATGACCGCCAATAAAACCTGGGCCGTACAAATATTGGAGGTGGCTTTTTCCCGGCGGATGTGTTGTTCACGCGTTTGCAAGGCGAGGCGATAAGCCGGGTTGCCTTGCGCATCAATCGTGACACCGACCAAACGGCCCGGCATACTGCGCTTATACTCATCCATGGTGGCCAAATAACCGGCATGTGGCCCGCCAAAGCCCAGCGGCACACCAAAGCGCTGGCTATTGCCAACCACCACATCGGCACCCCATTCGCCGGGGGCACTGAGCAGGGTCAGGGCCAGCAAATCGGCTGCCACCACTGCCAATGCGCCTTTGGCATGCAGCGCATTGACGGTGGCGCGGTAGTCGCGCACTTCGCCGCCCACGCCAGGGTATTGCAAGAGCATGCCGAAACAATCGCGGCTTTGTGCTGCCGCGAGCGTGTCGGCAGCATTACACACTTGCACTTCAAAGCCCAAAGGTTTGGCGCGCACTTGCACCACTTCGAGGGTTTGCGGCAAGACATCGTCGGCCACCAAAAATACATTCGATTTCGATTTACCAACCCGCGCAATCAGCGTCATGGCTTCAGCGGCGGCGGTGCCTTCGTCCAACATCGATGCATTGGCAATGCTCATGCCCGTCATATCGGTAATCATTTGTTGGAAGTTCAAAATCGCTTCCAGCCGGCCTTGTGAAATTTCTGGCTGATACGGGGTGTAGGCGGTGTACCAGGCCGGGTTTTCAAAGATATTGCGTAAAATCACACCCGGCGTATGGTTGTTGTAATAACCTTGGCCGATGAATGACTTCATCACCTGGTTTTTGCCAGCAATCGCTTTGAGCTTGGCCAACGCGGCAGCTTCCGGCAAGGGTTGAGTAAATTCACCCAAAGGCAAAACATTTTTTTGGCGAATGGCGGCAGGCACCAGTGCGTCAAGCAGGGCGCTGCGGCTGGGGTAGCCCACTGCTGCCAACATCGCTTGCTGTTCTGATTCGGATGGGCCGATATGGCGTGCGATGAAGGCATCGCGTGCTTCCAGTTGACTAAGACGGGTCATAAGATAGGCAATAAATGTAAAAAATGGTGTAAAAATGGTGGGTGGGCAGGTGGCAGGTGGGCCGGTGGGCACGGGTGCCCACCTACGGTTATTCTTCCTCGCTGATCAAGGCTTCGTATTGATCGGCGCTGAGCAAGTTATCCAGTTCGTCCGGATCGCTCGGCTTCATCTTGAATAACCAGGCATCATACGCGTCGTCATTGACTTTTTCGGCGGCACCATCAAGGTCTTCATTGACTGCCGTCACCTCACCAGCCACGGGAGCATACACGTCCGCTGCCGCTTTCACCGATTCCACCACCAGCATTTCGTTGCCGGCTTCAAACTCATCACCGACATCGGGCATGTCGATATGCACCAGGTCCCCCAACAAATGTACGGCATGGTCGGTAATGCCGACGGTGATGCTGCCGTCATCTTCAACGCGTACCCACTCATGGGAATTGGTGTACTTCAGGTCTTGTGGCACATTCATGGTAGGACTCCTTGAAATTTAAAATAATATGTATTAGGTAACATTAAACAATGAAATGAATTAGTACGCTACGGTACGCTGAATTTTATACCGCCAGCACTTTACCCTGACGTACAAAGGGCAGTTTTACCACGCTTGCACGCAATTTTTTATCGCGAATCGCCACTTGGACGGTGTCCCCCACCTTGACTGCGACAGGCAAGCGCGCAAAGGCGATCGACATTTGCATGCTCGGGCTAAAAGTGCCGCTGGTAATTTCACCCTCCCCATGTTCGGTATGTACCACTTGATGGGAGCGCAACACGCCCCCTTTTTCACGCAAAATCAAACCGAGGAATTGATGTGACTGACCTTGTTGTTGCAGTGCCGCCTTGCCGATGAAGTCGCGTTCGGTTACCAGATCGACCGTCCAGGCCAAACCGGCATTGAGCGGGCTGATGGTTTCATCCATATCCTGGCCATATAAATTCATGCCCGCTTCCAGGCGCAGCGTATCACGCGCACCCAATCCGGCAGGTTTCACGCCTGCTGCGGCCAAGGCATTCCATAAATTGGCGATTTGGTCGGCTGGCAAGCCCAGTTCAAAGCCATCTTCACCAGTGTAGCCAGTGCGCGCCACCATGACTTCACCAAAGGCGGTGTCTTTCACAATAACCGCGTTAAATGGTTTTAAGGCGCTGCTGGCTTCTTGCGTGGTGGGTAACACTTGCCAAACTTTGGCGCGTGCATTGGGGCCTTGCACTGCCAATAAGGCCATGGCGGGCAGGGCATCAGCATTGGCTTCATTGGCAACCTCAGCAACATCGCGGCGTTGGGTAATGCTCAAAGCGCTGCCGGATGCGGCATTTTGCGCCTGCATCCAGGCCACGTCTTTTTCGGCCGTACCGGCATTGACGACGAGGCGAAACCAGTCTTCGCTGAAGAAATAGACAATCAAATCATCGATCACGCCGCCTTCCGGTTTGAGCATGCAGGAATACAAGGCCTTACCCGGCACTTGCAATTTATCGACGTTATTGGCTAATAAGTGGCGCAAAAATTCGCGCACTTTGCTGCCCCGCAAATCGACCACACACATATGCGCGACATCGAACATGCCGCAATCTTGCCGTACTGCATGATGTTCTTCGATTTGGGAGCCGTAATTCACGGGCATCTCCCAGCCGCCAAAATCGACCATGCGTGCGCCAGCGGCACGATGTACGGCGTTGAGTGGGGTGGTTTTCAGGGTCATGGGTTCCTCGTTACCAAAATGAAAAGGGTGCCAAAACCTAAGGTTTGGCGCATCCCCTCTGTCCTTGGTACCTGAAAGATTACGGAATGATGATTCCGTGCGCCCCTTCGGTGGGCATTGCTGCCGCTCTCCAGAGTTCACCAGCTTATTTATTGGGCATTCACGGCGCATTGGCCATAAAATTTAAAATAAAATTTGCAATAAATAAGCCAGTCTCTTGAACAGTCCTTTTGCCTGAGAGTTTTTTGGGTGATGCCCCTTCGGCGGCCGCAGGCTGTGCCTGAATACGACGCTCTCCTGAACAAGAACCGCGAATATAGGCTTTGTCGCGCCGCTTGTCAACCACATCCGTACAAATCACCCTGAAAACAGCTAAGTGTGCTTGTCTTGTTATTAATCATAAAATTATGATATTATTCAATTTTAGGAATTGTTTTTGCTTTGAAGATCGGATCGGTTGCAGTTTGTTTCAATTCCGACGTTGCCATGTGGAAATTTTGTGACACAATGATGGTGAGGAAAGCGTTTTTCGCAAGGCAAAAATATAAGAGCTTGCAAACATACACCGGGGCTAAATCATTGTTGAGGTTTAGCCGATGTAAGCAAGTAGTGACGGCACCAAGGTGTGCGGTCTAATGAGTTAATCCCTGGTAGGTGTCATCATGGTATCTTATTTACATTCATCGTCACGGGCCACCCCCGTTCGTGCAGGAGCCAGGCAGCAATCGCGACAAGGCGAAATCCTGGAAAGTATGATGTACAGCGCCATGCGCATGATTAATGCCCAGTTCCCGGCCTTTAGTCAACGATTGCTCGATGTTTTATCGGCTGGATCGCAAGAAAATAGTGATGACAAACACACTTATTTCTGTTTTGCCGCGAGCAACTTGCTTAAAAGCAATGGCCCAGCCTTGGGCCGGACTTTGCAACAAAGCCTGGAAACCTTGATCAAAGAAGAAAATGACGCTCTCGAATATGGCTTTCATCATGAATTGAAAAACAATGATGGCGAATTAAGCCTGGTGCCCTACGAAGAAATGGATCACAAGGTGTTGTTGAGCAGCCTCAGTCGGCCCTTTGATGGGAAGTATGCCGATCAACTCACCGCGCTCAATATCCGGATGGCTTTTCTGTTGGAGCGCGACACCATTGCCAGCGCCCGCAACCCATTTCGACCAGAAACCTTTATCAGTGCGTTAAATCATGCCTGGCAAAAGTTTGATAGCAATGATGAAAATCATGCCTTGATTTTGCCCTTTTTTACCCCCGATTTATTGTTCGACTTTAGCCCGATTTACCAGGCACTCAATGAAACATTGATGGCACGCGGCATTTTACCCGGTTCGGTCGATTCTTTCCGTATCAAAAAAACCGATCTCGCCCATGCCAACCAAGGCTCCCATTCCGGCAATTCAGGTGGCAACTTAGCAGGCAACGAATTAAAACAGCAATTGCAGCAATGGTTGGAAATGGAACCCTCGGCACCAAAGAGTGCGGCGGGTGGTTTTGTCGCCAATCATAGCCAGCTCAGCAGTTTTTTGGCCGAATTGCAACAACGCATTGCTGCTTCCACGGCCAGCCAAAGTCAGACTAGTCACTCTGGCGAAAAACCACCGCACAATGTGATTTATTTGCAAAAAATCAAGCAGATGGCACCCAAGGGGAGTTTGAGTCAAGTCGATGAAAAATCGATTGATTTACTCACCAAGATATTTGAAGCCGTATTTATTGATCGACAGATACCGCAAGAGCTAAAAAATCTGGTTGGGCTGTTGCAAATGCCGGTTTTAAACGAAGCACTGCATAATAAAGAATTTTTCTACCAGGAACAACATCCCGCCCGGCGCTTACTTGATCTGTCGGCACAATTAAGTTTGGATTGGGAACAACGCAACTTACCGCAAGACCCGATGTACCTGGCGC
>JBKJLF010000730.1:0-7565 GCA_046597185.1 Burkholderiaceae bacterium
CACGTGATGGCGCAAGTACTCGATGCGCTGGCCTGCGCCCATGCCCAAGGAATTATCCACCGTGACCTGAAGCCGCAAAATATCATGATTAGCCAGGTGGGTACAGGCTTACATGTCAAGATTCTTGATTTTGGCATAGCAGCCTTGCTACCCACGCTACCAGCACCGGAACCTGGCAAGCTGAATCGGGCACGCGATGCCATCGGCACCCCAAGCTATAGCGCACCCGAGCAATTGCGCGGCGAACCGGCCAGCCCCGGCACCGATTTGTATGCCTGGGGATTATTGCTACTCGAATGTTTAACTGGCAAAGCGGTGATTCAGGGCGCAACCCTTGCAGAGATTTTTCACAAACAACTGAGTGCACAAGAAATCGCACTACCCGTCGCACTCCAAGCCCATCCTTTGGGTATTTTGTTAGCTCGTGCCCTACAGAAAAACCGACAAGAACGCGCCAGCGATGCAGGCACGCTGTTTAAGCAATTACAGATGATACCTCTTGACAATCTGGTCATTGAGCCCCACCCCGCATCTAAACATACTGGCACCGACCAAGCACCTCTGTCTGCCCTGCCACCGATCACACTCGAACACTTTCCCGACCCGGGCAGCATTTCCACCGAACAAAGGCAAATTACGGTGTTATGCTGCAGTTTGGCGGTCGCGCCAGCACTGCAAACCCAGATTGAATTAGCCGCATTTGAAGCACTGCAGCACGACCAATTAAGTTTGTGCAGCAACAGTTGTCAGCGTCATGGCGCTTTTTTGGCTGGCGCGCTCGGTGACAGCCTGATGTTTTTCTATGGTTTCCCCCAGGTTCAGGCCGACGACGCACAACGCGCTGCGCGCACTGCGCTGGAATTGGTCAATCTGGTGCGGCACCGCAGCCGCCTGTTGGAACGTCAACAAGGCGTTAGTCTGGCTATCAGCATTACCCTGCATACTGGCCCCATTCTAAGCCGCCCGGATGCGCCCCCGCACGGGCTCACCCCGGATCTGGCCCTGCGCTTACACCGGGTTGCGCAAGAAGGCAGCATTCTGGTAAGCAGCGAAACCCAACGATTGCTGGAAGCCGACTTCGAACTACGCAATGTTGGCGCGCACTGCCACAGCAATGGTAATCGTCCGGTATTTTGCCTGATCGGTGAATATTGTGCCGATACGCTGCATGCGCCCGGCACCCGCGCGCAAAGGTCACCCATGATCGGGCGTGGCACAGTATTAAGCATGCTGCAAAATGCGTGGCACAACGCGCAATCGGGCCAGGGCCGCAGTATTCTGATTGCCGCTGAAGCGGGCATGGGCAAATCACGCGTGGTGTATGAACAGAGTCAGCAGGTACGGCAATCGGCTTACCTTAGCGGTCGTTTTCATTGCTTGCCAGAGCACAAAAATGTTACGCTTTACCCTTTTTTGAATCTGGTCAAAGACTATTTGCAGATCCACGATGAGAGCGATGATAAACAAAGCATAGAGCGACTGCAAAGCAGCCTGGTAGCGGCCAATTGCGATTTGGAACACGCCCTACCGATTTTATGCAGTTGGCTCGGCCTGCCTTTGAGCATACGGGTCAAGCCGGTAGCGTATTCACCGATACGGCAAAAAAAGATTTTACTGCTGTCCTTGGAAAAGCTGATTTTTAATATGGCGAATAGGGCAAATATGGAGAATAGAGCGAACCAACCCGCGTTTCAATTGGTTCTGGAAGACATTCACTGGATCGATCCGAGCAGTCTGGAGCTGCTCACTCGTTTAATCAAAAACACGCCACAACACCCCATGCTATTGCTCATCACCTCACGCCCAGAATTTGCCGCGAACTGGAATCCGCCGTATTTGACCACCATCCAACTCCCGCGCTTATCCAAGCGCGAGAGCACCGAATTGATTATCCAATTAATTCAACATCAGCAGCCTGCAAGCACGGCCCAACCGATCGATTCGGTCAGTTTGCACTATTTACTCGAACGCATCAATGGCGTGCCGCTGTTTGCCGAAGAATTGGTGTCCGCTTTATTGGCACAAAAGCGACTCTATCAAGCGTCAGGATACTGGCATGTACAGCCTAAGCGCGATGCCGACCAGGTGCCTTCCATCCCACCGACTTTGCAAGCGTTTTTCACTGCGCGGCTGGAGCAACTGGGTAGCGCACGCGAAACGGTGCAGTTGGCTGCGGCCATCGGGCGTGAATTTACCTGGCCACTGTTAATCAATGCCTCACTGTCCGATGAAGCCACGGTTCAAAAGGCACTCGACCAAATGCTGGCAGCCAAGCTGATCTTGCGCCAACGCCGGGTTCGCGGCGACCAGTATCTTTTTCGCCACGCCTTGATTCATGATGCTGCCTATGATTCGATCCCATTCAATTTACGGCCCTTAATTCACGCACGCATTGGTTTGTCCCTCGAAAATCAAAGCCAACGCCAAATTGAACGCAATCTGGCCCAATTAGCCCAACATTTTGCACTGGCAGGGGAATACGGAAAGGCCATTCAATATGGCCAGCGAAGCATCCAACAGGCAACGCAACGTGGCTTGGACGCCGCCCACCTGATCAAACAAGTCCAACTGTGGCAAGAACAATTTTCGACCCGCCAAAAAGCAGCGCCCAGTCTATATCAAGCGCTGCAACTGATCTATGGCTGGAATAAAGTCGAACCTGACGAACCAGATGAACCTGATGAACCGCCAGAAAAGGGCCGCACTGGTACAGGCTGTCTGTTAGAAAGTTTGCGCAGCATTGAACAGGCCACGCCGCTACAATGGGCGATGGCCACCTACCACCACCTGACCAGCAATCGCAGTAGCGTACACGAACTCAGCGATCAGTTATTGGCCTTATCAAAACAATCCAACGATGTCGGATTGTTGAAGTTTTGACCTCAAAAAGACGATGCAGCAAAACATTATCGTTTTTGCACCACCACGCAACCAATCGAATAGCCGGCACCAAAAGAGCAAATAACGCCCAATTGCCCGGAGGTAAAGTCTTGATGATATTGATGGAAGGCAATGATCGAACCTGCGGAAGAGGTATTGGCATAGGTATCCAAAATCACCGGGGCTTCGCCCTGTTGCGCATCGCGCCCTAACAACATGCGGGTAATTAATAAATTCATATTCAAATTCGCCTGATGCAACCAAAACCGCTTGATTTGGGTGATCTCGACCGCCGCCGCTTGCACCGTCGCTTTAATGGTTTCGGCCGCCATCGGGCAAACTTCTTTAAACACCTTGCGCCCTTGTTGGCGAAATAATTTATCTGGCTGGCCGACGCCCGCTTCATCGGCCCGATTTAAAAAGCCAAAATTATTGCGAATATTATTAGAAAATTGGGTTTTCAACTTCAAGCCCAAAATGAGAAATTGATCGATTGATACCGCTTGATCCGCCGCCTCCACCACGATCGCGGTACAGGCATCACCAAAAATAAAATGGCTGTCCCGATCTCGCCAATTTAAATGGCCGCTGGTAATCTCCGGGTTCACCACCAACACCGCACGCGCCTGACCGCTTTGCACCGCAGCCACCGCCGCATGAATGCCAAAAGTAGCGGACGAACACGCCACATTCATATCAAAACCAGCGCCATCAATATCCAAAGCTTGCTGAATTTCTACGGCCATCGCCGGGTAACCGCGCTGCATATTGCTGGCCGCGCAAATCACCATATCGATATCGGCGCTACACCTGCCTGCGTTTTGCAAGGCTTGTTGCGAGGCAGCCACCGCCATCTCACACATGATGGAGGGTTGATCGTCGGGACGTTCCGGCAAATACGGCACCATCCGCTGGGGGTCCAACAGGCCCACTTTGTCCATTACAAAACGCGACTTAATGCCCGACGCTTTTTCAATAAATCCGACGCTGGAGCTTTCTAATGCAGTGACTGCACCGCTCTTGATTTCATCTGCATGTTCATTATTGAACATTTCAACATAAGCATTAAAACAATTCACTAATTCTTCATTGGAAATTGAGTACGGAGGCGTGTACAATCCTGTGCCACTGATGACGGCTTGTTTCATTTTTATTGCGCTCATTCAATTGCTCGGGCACCATACCCGAACGAAAGAGCTGATTCTACACAAACCTGCTCGTTAGTAGAACAAAAACTGGCTTATCAGCCAGAATTTTTTTATTTTGAGACAAAACAATAAGGATTCTGCTGTGAAACAAACTCTATTAAGCGCATTGACTACAAGTCTATTGCTCAATTTAAGCCCGGCTAGCACTGTGCTGGCCGATGCGGCAAAACCAGTTTCGGGGATTGATACACAATACATTGACAACAATGTCAAACCACAAGACGACTTTTTCCGCCACTTAAATGGCAAATGGCTCGCCACAGAAGAGATTCCTGCGGATAAATCGGTCTGGGGTTCGTTCAACAAAATGGCTGACGATGTGCTACCTTTGTTGCGTACCATTATCGAAGACGCTGCCAAACAACATGCCAAAGAGGGTACAGAAGCACAAAAAATTGGCGATTTCTTTAACAGCTATATGGAGGAAGCGCGCCTGGACAAGCTTGGCATTCAAGCCGTGATGCCGGAAATCAAACGCGTACATGACTTAAAAAACAAGCAGCAAATCGCCGCATTATTAGCCCACTTCAGCAAATCGGGCATTAGCTCACCCTATGATTTTTCAATCCATCAGGACGCCAAGGATGCCACCAAATACGTCGCTGATTTAGGCCAAGGTGGTTTGGGCATGCCAGACCGCGATTATTATTTAAAGAAAGACGATAAACGCCTGGCCGAGGCACGCGAAAAATATCTGGCACATATTGAAAAAATGCTCAGCCTGGCAGGCCACCAGGATGCAGGCAAGAAAGCCGCCGCCATCATGGCGCTTGAAACCGCGCTGGCCCAGGTGCAATGGACCAAAGTGGCATTACGTGATCCGGTCAAGGGCTACAATAAGGTGCCCTTGACCAAACTGGCCAAATTGGCCCCCGGTTATGATTGGAAATCGTATCTCAAAGAATCGGGCCTGCAAGGCAAAACTGATTACTTGATTATCGGGCAGCCCAGCTATATGACAGGCTTTAGCAAAGTGTTGGCGAACCAATCGCTGGACGACTGGAAACTCTACCTGGAATGGCAAGTGGTGCGCAGTTATGCGCCGCTGCTCTCGAAAGAGTTTGTGCAAGAAGCGTTCGCTTTTAATCAAACCGCATTGCGCGGCATTCCTGAAATGCGGCCACGTTGGAAGCGCGGCATTGCGGTGATCGAAAATGCCCTCCCGGAAGCAGTTGGCAAGCTGTATGTGGAAAAACACTTTCCCGCCGAACGCAAGGCCAGAATGGAAACGCTGGTCAAAAACTTGCTGCTGGCCTTTAATAAGAGTTTGACCACACTGGATTGGATGAGCCCGGCCACCAAGAAAGAGGCTGCGGACAAATTAAGTAAATTTACCTACAAAATTGGTTACCCGAATGAATGGCGCGATTATTCGGGCATCGCGATCAAACCGGATGATTTAATTGGCAATGTGATTCGCTCCAACCATCATGGCTATTTGCGTGAGTTAAATAAACTGGGCAAGCCAATTGACCGGGCCGAATGGGGTATTTCGCCACAAACGGTGAATGCCTACTACAATCCGGAGCTGAATGAAATCGTTTTCCCGGCGGCAATTTTGCGCCCCCCATTCTTTGATGCCAACGCCGATGATGCCGTCAACTATGGCTCGATTGGTGCCGTCATTGGCCACGAAATCAGCCACGGTTTTGATGATTCTGGCAGTCAATATGATGGCAAGGGCAATTTGCGCAATTGGTGGACGGCGGACGACCATAAAAACTTTAAAGTCAAAACCGCGACCTTGATTCAGCAATACAATGGTTTTACACCGATTCCAGGTTATAGCGTGAATGGCGAGTTGACGTTAGGTGAAAACATTGCCGATAACTCGGGCTTGGCGATTGCGTATCAGGCGTATCAAATTTCCCTGGGCGGCAAACCTGCACCGGTGATTGATGGCTTAACTGGCGACCAGCGCTTTTACATGGGTTTTGGCCAGGTATGGCGTAGCAAGATTCGTGAGCAAGAATTGATTGTGCGTTTAAAAACCGATCCACACTCGCCCAGCGAATTCCGCGCCAATGGCACCTTGCGCAATCAACCCGGCTTCTATCAAACCTACCAGTTGAAAGAAGGCGACAAGATGTATTTGCCACCGAATCAGCGCGTTACGATTTGGTAAGCGGCAATCGTTGTAAAATCAGGGGCCACGCGGCCCCTTTTTTATTGCATATCAACCCAAGTCAACCCAAGTCAAAGCAAGCCTCACTTATGAACGATCAACAACTGTTACGCTATTCGCGCCACATTATGCTCGATGCGATTGGCATCGAAGGCCAGCAAAAAATCCTCGCCGCACACGCGCTGGTGATTGGCGCGGGGGGGCTGGGTTCACCTGCGGCTTTGTATTTGGCCTCGGCGGGGATTGGGCGCTTGACGCTGGTGGATAATGACACGGTAGACCTGACCAATTTGCAACGTCAGATCTTACACAACACCGACCGCATCGGCCAAAACAAGGCCGCTTCCGGCCAACAAACCCTGGCCGCCATCAACCCGGAAATCACGATAAGCGCACTGTCCGAGCGGCTGGCGGGTGCGCGTTTGCATGAGTTGGTGGCACAAGCGGATGTGGTGCTCGATTGCAGCGACAACTTTGCCACCCGGCATGCGGTCAATGCTGCCTGCGTGGCCTTAAAAGTGCCGCTGGTATCGGGCGCGGCGATCCGCTTTGACGGGCAATTAACGGTGTTTGATGCCAGGCAGGAAGATTCGCCCTGTTATGCTTGTTTATTTCCGCCAGATCAGCAATTTGAAGAAGTGGCCTGCGCCACCATGGGGGTGTTTGCGCCCTTGGTGGGGATTATTGGCAGCATGCAGGCGGCGGAAGCCTTGAAGCTGGTGAGCGGCTGTGGTGAGCCGCTGGTGGGCAAGATGTTGCTGTTGGAAGCGATGGCGATGGAGTGGAACCAACTGCGCTTTGGGCGTAATGCGCAGTGTGGGGTTTGTGGGGAGAAGAAATCCACCTGATCAACCATTTGGGCAGCTTATCTCAAGCCGATTTCAATTGCCGCAAACTTGATCACGCAATTTGTCTAGCTCTGTTTCCCTTAGTCTATAACCAGTTTTTGTGATCAGTTCCGAAGCCAAATCGAGATGACCCAAAGCATCGGGCTTGTTTGGCAAAACCTTTAGCTAGTTGGCTTTGTCCAATAATAGCCGGACAGCCTCAAGATGGTAGTCAACAAGGTGACATCGCATTCCGGTAGCAGAACTGCATTCAAAAACCGCCGCCAAGTCAATTTCAGCCGCATTAAACTGATACTTACTTCGGTAGTATTCTGCCCGTAGAAAAAGTCCATCGGGAAGATAATCCTAGATTCCTCAGTTGAAATTGGCAGTCCATAAGAATGTCTTCATTTTTCTCGTTTTCCCCATAGAATTTGATGCAAAATTGAGGTTTTAGCGGGTTTTTCACGAAATGGGGAGATCACCAAATGGGTGAGCCAAAAAGCAAGGTACACAAGATCGCCG
>JBKJLF010000082.1:0-12668 GCA_046597185.1 Burkholderiaceae bacterium
ATGGTGCGAATATGAATTGCTATAGCTAATTCTGAGAGCGCGGCAAGATTTGGCGGCGTCAGTATATTGCGGGAGGGGGCGCAGGGTTAATGTTGCCACGGCTTATTGAGGTGTTACAAATATCATATATAACTTATTGATTTTATTGGTAAAATTCTTTACATCAAAATCACGTCATATTGTTCTTGATGAAACGAACTCTCCACCTGCAAAGAAATTTTCTTCCCCACAAAATCCCCCAGCATGGCCAAATGTTGCGATTCTTCTTCCAAAAACAAATCCACCACCTCTTGCGAAGCTAAAATCCGGAACTCGCGCGGGTTGAATTGTTTGGCTTCACGCAGCAGCTCGCGCAAAATTTCATAGCAAATGGTTCTGGATGTTTTTACCTGGCCGCGCCCGCTGCAAGCCGGGCAGGGTTCGCACAAAATATGCGCCAGCGATTCCCTGGTGCGCTTTCTGGTCATTTCAACCAAGCCCAGCGCCGAAAAATTGCTCACCGAGACTTTGGTGCGGTCACGCAATAAGGTTTTTTTGAGCTCGGCCAATACCGCCGCACGATGCTCAATGATTTCCATATCGATAAAATCAAGAATAATGATGCCGCCCAAATTGCGCAAGCGTAATTGCCGCGCCAGCGCGTGCGCGGCTTCCAGATTGGTCTTGAAAATGGTGTCGGCAAAATTGCGCCCGTTCACAAAACCACCAGTGTTGACATCAATCGTGGTCATGGCTTCGGTTTGATCGACGATTAAATAGCCGCCCGATTTTAAATCCACCCGCCGCCCCAATGCGCGCTGCAATTCTTCTTCCACGCCGTATAAATCAAATAAGGGCCGCTCGCCTGTATAGTGCTGCAAACGGGTCAACTCGCCCGGTGTGTAGGCGGTGGCAAATTCAACCAGACCGAGAAAATTCTCGCGCGAATCCACTTGAATGCTGGTGGTTTCGTCGGTCACAAAATCACGCAAGACGCGTTGCGCCAGATTCAAATCCTGATACAGCAAACTGGTGGGCGGCTTGGTGCGGCTGGCGTGGCTGATGGCAGCCCAAATCTTGCGCAAATAATCGACATCGGCTTGCAAATCTTCATCCGACGCTTCTTCGGCCACGGTGCGCACAATGTAACCGCCTTTTTCATCCGGCGGCAACAGCCTTTGCAAGCGCGTGCGCAAGATTTCGCGCTCGGCTTCGTTTTCTATCTTTTGCGAAATGCCAATATGCGCATCCTGCGGTAAATATACCAACATACGCCCCGCAATCGAAATTTGCGTCGAAAGCCGCGCGCCCTTGGTGCCAATCGGGTCTTTAATCACTTGTACGGTTAATACTTGCCCGTCGAATAACATCTTTTCAATCGGCGTCGGTGTGGCGTTGTCGTGATTGCGGGTTTCCCAAATGTCGGCCACATGTAAAAACGCGGCGCGCTCCAAACCAATATCGATAAACGCCGATTGCATGCCCGGCAATACCCTTACAACCTTGCCCAAATACACATTGCCCGCCAAACCCCGACACAGGGTGCGTTCAATATGCAATTCTTGCACCGCACCCTGCAAAATTAAGGCGACCCGCGTTTCTTGCGGGGTGATATTGATCAGTATGTCTTCACTCATGGTAATGTTAATCCGGCAAGACGTAGTAATTGCGTCGTTTCAAAAAGCGGCAAGCCCATAATGCCGGAGTGGCTGCCACGTATCTGTTTGATGAACATCGCCCCCAGGCCTTGAATTCCATACGCTCCGGCTTTGTCGTAGGGTTCGGCGCTGGCACAGTAGGCTTTGATCATCTCGGGTGAGAGTATATCGAAATCAACCTCAGAAACGTGGGTTTGCTGCCAGTGATTGGGTGCATTTTGCGCGCCATTTTGCTGGTACACCGCAATACTGGTCAAAACGGTATGGCTGCGGCCAGATAGTTGCGCCAACATCGCATAGGCTTCTTCGGAATCGGCGGGTTTGCCCAGAATTTGGCCGTCGATGATGACGGTGGTATCCGCCGCCAAAATGGGGCGCAGCGGTAATTTGCGCTGATGGATTACTTGCGCGGCAAAGTTGACTTTTTCCAGCGTGACGCGGGCGACATAGTGGGCCGGGTCTTCATCGGGCAGCACGATTTCGGTGACATCCGGGCCGCGCGGGGGCGCGTCACGCAGGGTTAGCACTTCAAACTGAACCCCGATTTGACGCAGCAATTCGCGCCGGCGCGGGCTTTTGGAGGCGAGATAAATGGTTTGCGTCATGGCTTTCATGGTGGTTATCCCGATTTGAATCTGAAGTTATACCCGATTTAATACCCGATTTAATACCCGATTTAATATCCGATTTTATACCCGATGATACGGATGGTTTTGGCTGATCGACCAGGCACGGTACAATTGTTCTGCCAATAAGACCCGCACCATGCCGTGCGGTAAGGTTAAGCTGGAGAGGCGGATTAATTGTTCGCAGCGGGTTTTGAGTTCGGGGTCGAGGCCATCGGCCCCGCCAATAATCAACACCACATCGCGCCCATCGCCGCGCCACTTTTCCAATTGCTGCGCCAGGGCGACACTGCTTAAGTCTTGCCCACGTTCATCCAGTGCCACCAAACGCGCACCCTTGGGTAAGACCGCTTCAATCCGTTGGCGTTCAATTTGCATGGCCGCTTCGGCCCGCATATTGTTGCCGCGATCTTGCGGTTTGATTTCTTTCAGAATAATGCGGCATTCGCTGGGCATGCGTTTGACATAATCGTCAAAGCCCGTTGCAATCCAGTTGGGCATTTTGTGCCCAACCGCCGCAATAATCAGTTGCATGGTTTATTCTGCACCACGTGGTTTGCGTGGGCGTGCGGCCGGTTTGGCTGCGCCGGCTGCCGCGCTGGCTGGCTTGGCTGCGCTGGTGCGTACCCGTTTTGTGGGTGCGGCTGCGCCTTCGGCCGCGTTTTTGGCAGCACCTTCGGCGGGCTTGCGCGTGCGCTTGACGGGGGCGGGGGCTTCGGCACCTTCTGCACTGGCGGCTTTGCTGCGCGATTTGCGTGGCTTGGGTTCGGGAATCAAGGCTTCAACCGCGCTGTCGTTGCGACGGGTTGCGCGCTTGGGCTTGGTCAGCGTGAGAGGCCCGGGCGCTGTTGCTGAGGCATCGTCGTCAGATTCGGCCTCTTCCTTGGCGCTTTTCTTGCCGACTTTGGCCGCCTTCAAACCTTTTCTCGCCACTTCCAGGCTGATCGGCTTTTCGCCCCATAATTCTTCCAGCCGATAATAGGCGCGGATCGGCGCTTGCATGATGTGGACCACCATATCGCCCAAATCAACCAGCACCCATTCACCGGTATCGCCCCCTTCCATGCCGATTACCTGGCCACCAGCGGCTTTGACTTTGTCATGCACCGAGCTGGCCAGCGCGCGGGTTTGGCGGTTGGAGGTGCCGGAAGCCACGACCAAACGGTCAAACATATTGCTCAGGGTGGTGGTGTCGAATAATTGGATGTCTTGCGCTTTCACGTCTTCCAGGGCATCAATGACGAGGGCTTGTAGTTGTTGGATATTCATTTGTTTTTTTTCAGTTAGTTTCATGTAAATTGGAAGGTGTTAGCCGGGATGCGGCTTACACCCAATCGCGATGGATTAAAAAATCGCGATAGAGTTGGGCCTCAAAGCTGTCTGGCTCGGGCTGCCAGTCATAACGCCATTTGACGATGGGTGGCAGCGACATCAAAATCGATTCGGTGCGCCCCCCTGATTGCAATCCAAACAGGGTGCCACGGTCCCAGACCAGATTGAATTCGACGTAGCGTCCACGTCGGTAAGCTTGAAAATCACGCTCGCGTTCGCCATAGGCCATGGTTTGGCGCTTTTCGACGATGGGGGCATACGCCGGAATAAACGCATTGCCCACATTTTGCAGCATGGTAAAACTGGCTTCAAAGCCGGGCGCGTTAAAGTCATCAAAAAAGATGCCGCCCACGCCGCGTGGTTCTTTGCGGTGCTTTAAATAAAAATACTCGTCACACCATTTTTTAAACTCAAGATGCAGTTGCGCGCCATTCGGGGTTTTGGCCAAGGCATCTTTACAGCTTTGGTGAAAATGGCGCGCATCCTCGGCAAAGCCATAGTAGGGCGTTAAATCCATGCCGCCACCAAACCACCAGACCGGCGCTTCGCTACCACCGGTGGTAAAGAAGCGCACATTCATATGCACGGTGGGCACATACGGATTGCGCGGATGTAACACCAGCGATACGCCCATTGCTTCCCATGGTCGCCCGGCCAGTTCGGGGCGCGCCGCCACGGCGGAGGGTGGCAGTTTTTGCCCCATCACATGTGAGAAATTGACGCCGCCGCGCTCAAACAGATTGCCTTCTTCGATCACGCGTGAAGTGCCGCCGCCGCCTTGGGCACGCTGCCAGGAATCGGTCAGGAAGGCGTGACCATCCAGCGCTTCGAGTTCGCTAACAATTTGCTGTTGCAAGTTCATTAAATACTGTTGGACTTGTTCAGATTCCAGGTGTGCCGTCATGTGTGGTTAAGGTTGCGCTTGAGTTTGAATAGGAGCCGGGGTTCATGATGGATGGTGCTTGGCACGCCAGCCAATATCACGACGATATTGCGCGCCGTCAAAATGGATGCGCTCGATGGTTTCATAGACGTTTTTCTGCGCCAGTTTCACGTTATCCCCCAAGCCCACCACGCATAATACGCGGCCACCTGCGGTCAGCAGTTTGTCACCATCCAGCCGGGTGCCGGCGTGGAAGGTGAAGCAATCTGCGGTATCAGGCGCGATGCCGGTGATGACATCGTCCTTGCGCGGCTGTTCCGGGTAGCCCGCCGCCGCCATCACCACGCCTAAAGCGGTGCGGCGGTCCCATTCCAGTTCTACCGTATCAAGTGTGCCATTGACGGCGTGTTCCAGCACGGTTAAATAATCGCTCTTTAAGCGCGCCATAATCGGTTGGGTTTCGGGGTCGCCCATGCGGCAATTAAATTCCAGCGTTTTTGGGTTGCCTTTGTCGTCGATCATCAGGCCGGCATATAAATAGCCGGAGAACGGAAAGCCGTCGCGCGCCATGCCTTGCACGGTGGGCACGATGATTTCGCGCATCACGCGCGCATGCAACTGCGGGGTGATGATGGGGGCGGGCGAGTAAGCACCCATGCCGCCCGTATTGGGGCCTTGGTCTTGATCTTTCAGACGTTTGTGATCCTGACTGGTGGCGAGCGCCAAAATGTTTCTGCCATCCACCATGACGATGAAACTGGCTTCTTCGCCTGCCAAAAATTCTTCAATCACGACCCGCGCACCAGCATCACCGAGTTTGTTGTCGGATAGCATCATCTCCACCGCATCATGTGCTTCCGCCAAACTCATCGCCACCACCACGCCTTTGCCTGCCGCCAAACCATCGGCCTTAATCACGATGGGTGCGCCCTGGCTGTCGATCCAGGCATGGGCGCTGGCGGCATCGGTAAAGGTTTGATAGCGCGCAGTGGGAATATTGTGGCGCTGCATGAAGGCTTTGGCGAAGTCTTTGGAACTTTCCAGTTGCGCTGCTTCTTTGGTAGGGCCGAAAATTTTCAGGCCATGGCTGCGGAATAAATTGACAATGCCCGCCGCCAACGGTGCTTCCGGGCCAACCACGGTCAGGCCGATTTGCTCTTGCTTGACGAATTCAACCAGCGCGGCATGGTCGGTGATATTGAGGTTGGTCAGGCGCAAATCGTTTTGTGTGCCGCCATTGCCGGGGGCCACATACACCATTTGGGTGCGTTCGGATTGCGCCAGTTTCCAGGCCAGGGCATGTTCACGGCCGCCAGAGCCAATTACCAGAATTTTCATAATTGCGAAGGCCTTCGGTTAAAGGTCGATGACGGCATTGGAAAATACTTCTTGCACGTCGTCCAGGTTTTCCAGTGCATCCAACAGTTTTTGCATTTTGACTGCATCATCGCCGGTATACACGGTTTCGGTGCTGGGCTTCATGACCACTTCGGCCAGATCCGGTATAAAGCCGGCCAGTTTCAGCGCTTCTTTGACGTTGGCCAAATCGTGCGGGCCGCACAATACTTCAAATCCGCCTTCGTCGTCGGCGCTGACATCGTCGGCACCCGCTTCGAGGGCCGCTTCCATCAGCGCATCTTCATTCGCGCCGGGGGCAAACAGCATTTGGCCGCAGTGTGTGAATAAAAACGCGACTGAACCTTCGGTGCCCATATTGCCGCCAAATTTGGAGAAGGCGTGGCGTACTTCGGCCACGGTGCGCACCCGGTTATCGGTCATGCATTCAACAATAATGGCGGCACCGCCAATGCCATAACCTTCGTAGCGCACTTCTTCGTAGTTGGCACCATCAAGGCCACCCGTGCCGCGCGAGATGGCGCGCTGGACGTTGTCTTTTGGCATGTTGGCGTCGGCGGCTTTGTCCACTGCCAGGCGCAAACGCGGGTTGGCGGCGATGTCGCCCCCGCCCATTCTTGCCGCGACGGTAATTTCTTTGATTAAGCGTGTCCACACTTTGCCACGTTTGGCATCGGTGGCGGCTTTTTTATGCTTGATATTTGCCCATTTGCTATGTCCGGCCATCGTATTTCTTTCCTGCATGAGTTATCGTCAACTCGGCATTCTACCATACCGTCGGGTGGCGTAGCGTGGTAAATACGGTTTTGTGCGGCGTGGGCGTTTGCCTGATTGGGCGGCCCGGTTTTTGTGCTTCATTAATACGACATTAATAAGTCCCTAATGTTTCAGATGTGATGCGAAATCTTGCACAATAGCATGAATTTGTTGTTGCCTGACCTCATCCAGGTTGCCCGGTTCATTAAAGGCAAAGCCAATCACGGCCAGTACTTCGCCTTGTGCATCCAACAAGGGCATGGCGATGCAGGCGTGGGCGGTAACGGGCGGTGGATCGGCTTGCTTTTCAGCCTCGGTTAGCAAGTCACATTGCTGAACCGGGGTTTTGCGTGATTGCGCCAGGCCCGACATGCCTTTGCCAAAGCCTACCCGGGTGATGATGGTGAGTACCGAGACCGGGATATGCAGCGCGGCAGTCAGGTGCAAGGTGGTGTCGCGCTGGACATGGATCGTGCCTGCCATGGCTTCGAGCGCAAGAACAGCGGATTCTAACCATTTCTGATGGTCGGTATTTTGCAGATACATCTTGTCTCCGGGGATTAAGGTTTAGTTTTGGCTACCGAATATCATTACCTATCCTGCTTCAGGTGGCATGGCTTTGTCAAGATGATTGTTAGTTTAGGTGCTGGTGCCAGCCTGGATTGTTGTTTGTTGACGGATGGAGCGCCGGGCTTGCCGTACTGAAAGGGTTTGGAATGTGGTAGCGAATCTGATATATAATGCGCCGATGACCACCGCCCCCCACTCCGACCACCAACGCCGCGCTTGGCTATATGGTATTGCCTTGGCTTTAATTGGCGCGATTTTATTTTCCACCAAGGCCATTGTCGCCAAATTATTGTATCGTTATCATCTTGATGCGGTCACGGTGATCGGTTTTCGCATGATGTTTTCTGGCCCGTTTTTTGCCGCTATGGCTTTGTGGCAAATGCAGCGTGGCGAGCGCTTGTCCAAGGCGGATCGCTGGCGCATGGTGGGTCTGGGTTTGGTGGGTTATTATTTGTCCAGCTTTTTGGATTTTTTGGGTTTGCAATATATCACCGCTGGTTTGGAGCGCCTGATTTTGTTTTTGACGCCGTCCTTCGTGCTCTTGATTTCATCCAAAATTTTGCATAAACACATCACCTTGCGTGATTGGTCGGCCTTGTTGATGTCGTATTGCGGCATCGTACTGGTGTTTTTGCATGACTTGAAATTTGGCGGCAGCAATGTCGCGCTGGGCGCGATTCTGGTGCTCGGTTCGGCCATGGCGTATGCGGTGTATTTGATTGGTTCGGGTGAATTGGTGAATCGGGTCGGTTCGCTGCGGCTGGTGTCGTATGCGATGTGTGTTTCAAGCGCCGCCTGTATCGCCCAGTTTTTTGCGCTGCGCCCGGCCAGTGTCTTGATTCAGCCTTGGCCCGTGTATGGCTTGTCGCTGATCAACGGGGTGTTTTCCACCCTGTTTCCGGTGGTGCTGACTATGTTGGCGGTCAAGCGGATTGGGGCGGCCAGTGCGTCGCAAGCGGGGATGATAGGCCCGGTTTCAACCCTGTTTTTGGGAGCATGGCTGTTGGGCGAACCGATTACCGCATGGCAGTTGGCGGGCACCGCCCTGGTGTTGTGCGGTATTTATATGTTGACGCAAAAAAAGGTGGCGGCCTGAGTTTGTGCTTGCGCTTGATTCAGTGCTTGACATCGCTGGCCACCATCATCGCTTCCATGGGCGCATCGTTGGCAAATAATTGGGCGCAATCCACCCGGTCGAATTGATAATGCAAGCCACAAAAATCACAATCAATCCCCAGTGTTTCCATTTCATTCAAGGCATCGTCAATTTCAGCCTGCCCTAACATTTTCAGCATATTGCCAACTTTCTCGCGCGAGCAAGAGCAGGCAAAGCAGGGGTGTTTGGGGTCGAATACGCGTAAAGTTTCGTCCCAAAACAGGCGGTGCATTAATTCGGCAATTTCTGTTTCCAATAATTCGGGCCGATGCAAGGTATTGGCCAGCATGACTGCCCGTTGCCAGGTATCGAGTTCGGTTTCTTGTGCTCCGCTGCCGCCATCACGCGGTAGTTTTTGCAGCAAAAGGCCGCGCACCACGCTGCCATTGGCGGCCAAGCACAGCTTGGTGTCGAGTTGTTCCGAGCGCAGCATATAGTTTTCTAACACGCTGGCGATATCGTCACCATCCAGCGGCACCACGCCTTGATAAGTGGTTTGGCCGGGCAGTTTATTATTCGGGTCGAGCGTGATGATGAAGCGCCCACGGCCATGTTGGTTGACCAGGCTTTGCAGGCTGGCATCATCGGTAATCTCGGCTTCGGGGGCGAGTTTTGCGGTGGCGCGCATTTGCAATTGATTATTGCATTCCGCTACCAATAAGCGTACCGGGCCATCGCCATGTAGTTGTAAGATCATGGTGCCGTTAAATTTTAAATTCGCCGTCAGCAAGGCCGCCGCCGCCAATAATTCGCCCAGCATGGCTTGTACCGCTTTGGGATAGCTGCGGCGCGCGCAGATTTGTTGCCAAGTGTTGCTTAATTCCACCAACTCACCACGAACGGCGGCGCTTTCAAACATAAACTTACTTAAAGTGTCGATATTCATGGTGTTCTCGTTCAATTAAAAGACGGTTGGGGTAGTTCAGGTCGTGGAAGCTCAGGTAAGGGGCAGTCAAGCTTGATCAAGGCTATCTTAACCGATGCGCTGCATATTATGCTTAAATTCTTGTCCACGCAGGACATAGCTTTCTGCGCCGGCGCGCAGCATGGCAATTTCATGTTCCGATAAGGTGCGCACGGCCTTGGCGGGGCTGCCGATGATCAGGCTATTGTCAGGAAATTGTTTGCCTTCGGTGACCAGCGCGCCCGCGCCGACCAGGCAGTTTTTGCCAATGACGGCATTGTTTAACACCACGGCGGCAATCCCGATCAAAGCACCGTCGCCGATGGTGCAACCGTGTAACATGGCTTGATGGCCAACCGTTACATACTCGCCCACGGTGAGGGGGCAACCCATATCGGTATGCAAGATGCTGTTTTCTTGCACATTGCTATTGGCACCGATGGTGATGTGCTCATTGTCGCCGCGCAGGGTGCAGCCAAACCAGATCGAGGCATTGGCGGCAAGCGTGACTTTGCCGATCACATGCGCGTTCTCGGCAATATAGGCGCTGGGGTCGATCTCGGGGCTGTCCTGGCCCAATTGGTAGATGCTCATAGGTGTTCCTGGCAAGTAAAGGGTGTATTTTACCGCTGTCCGGGCCAGTTTGCCCGAATTCATGTCGTGACAGGTTTGACCTAATTCGGCAGACTGCCAATTTGCTGCCGGGCGTGGTAGACTAAGCCGCTTTTTTGATTTACCCCGAATTGTCGTAATTTACTTTGATGGACTGGCCAAGCTGGCATGTATACCGCATTTTTTCATTTAAAACAAGCGCCGTTTTCGATTGCGCCCGATCCGCAATACCTGTTCATGAGTGGACGGCATCGCGAAGCCTTGGCGCATCTGCTCTATGGGGTCGGCAGCGGCGGCGGTTTTGTTTTGTTGACCGGAGAAATCGGCGCGGGTAAAACCACGGTGTGCCGCTGCTTTTTGGAACAAATTCCCGAACGCTGCAAAGTGGCGTATATTTTCAACCCTAAAATGTCGGTTGAAGAATTATTGCATTCGATTTGCAATGAGTTTGGTATTGAGGCGGCGGGGGCGCAAACGATTAAAGATTACGTTGATGCCTTGAATCTGTTTTTGCTGGAAACCCATGCCCGACGGCAAAACAATGTTTTGATTATTGATGAGGCGCAAAATTTGGCCCCCGAGGTATTGGAGCAATTGCGCCTGCTCACCAATCTGGAGACCAGCGAGCGCAAGTTATTGCAAATCATCCTGATCGGTCAGCCCGAATTACGCACCATGTTAAGTCGCCCCGAGTTGGAGCAATTGGCGCAGCGCGTGATTGCACGTTACCACCTTGGCCCCTTGTCGGTGCGTGAAACCGGGCGTTATATTATCCATCGTTTGCGGGTGGCAGGGATGATGGGGCAAATTCCCTTTGCCGCGCGCTTGATGCCTTTGATTCAAAAATTGACCGGGGGCGTGCCCCGGCGGATTAATTTGCTGTGTGATCGCGCCATGCTGGGTGCGTATGCGCTTGGGCGGGCGCGGGTGGATCGCGCGGTGGTGCTGCAGGCAGCGCGCGAGGTGTTTGATGTTGATGGTGCGAAAACCAGGGCAAAACGAATCGGGCTGGTGGCGCTGTTAGCCTTGATCAGCTTGATTGCGCTGGTTGGTGCCGGGTTGGTTTGGCGCGGGCATCGCGCAGCGCCGGCTGCCGCAGCGTCGGCTGCCGCAGCGCCAGCCAAGCACACGCAGCCCACCCAGTGGGCCCAACTCAAGCCGGGCTTGCCAACCAATCTTGCCACGCCGATTGCGCTTGGCGGCAATCTTCCTCCATTGGCAGATTTGGCGCAGCTATGGGGTAAAACCCTGAGCGGGGTGGACCCTTGTCCGCAAGCGGCCAAAAAAAATCTGCGCTGCTTTAATAGTAATGGCGGCTGGGAAGAATTGCGAGACTTGAACCGCCCCGCTTTATTGGCCCTGCATGATGAAAAACGTGGCGCATATTGGGGTTTGTTACTCGCCTTGAATGAAACGCAGGCCAGATTGCGCATTGACGGGCATGATCAAATCCTGGCATTGACGGATTTGAAGCTGCATTTCGACGGTGAATTTACCACCTTGTGGGCAGCGCCGCGCCGTTTCCGCGATGAATTGATGGATGGCGACCGGGGCGTGGATGTGGATTGGGTCGGCGCGCAAATGGCGCGCATTGATCACTTGGCCAAACCGCGTGAAAATGCCATGTTTGATCAGGAAATGAGTCGGCGCGTGCGCCAGTTTCAAATTGCCCAAAAAATCAAGGCCGATGGCCTGGTGGGGCCAAAAACCTATATGCGCTTGAACCGGATGGCGGGTATTGTCGAACCGGAATTGGCGCAGAATGTGACCGCCGGGCCAGGCACTGCCGCCAAAAAATGAAGGAAAATGGATGTCCTATATTCTGGAAGCATTGAAGAAAGCCGAATCGGAGCGCCAAGTGGGGGGCGTGCCGAATCTGCATGCGCAAAACGGGGCCAATGTGGCCGATGGCAGCAGCCGGATTGGGATGTGGATAATTGCGCTATTGCTGGTGCTGGTGGTCTTGGCGGCGGTATTGTTATGGCGCAGTTTTAGCGCGTCCACAGTGCAACCGCCCCAGGTGGCCAGTGTGGTAAGCAGCCGTGCACCGGAGGTTGCGCCCATGAGCACACCCGCACCCATCCTCACGCCCACGCCTGAGCCCGCATC
Organism: Burkholderiaceae bacterium; assembly: GCA_046597185.1. Taxonomy (GTDB): domain Bacteria; phylum Pseudomonadota; class Gammaproteobacteria; order Burkholderiales; family Burkholderiaceae_D; genus CAMBDR01. The sequence goes on from JBKJLF010000082.1 coordinate 11,942, forward strand.
AGCATCTGCACCCACGCCTACGACTACGACTACGCTTGGGCCTGAGCCCGCAGTCACACCATCGCCTCCGGTCGCGCCGCCCACGCTGGCCAGCCGCGTCGTTGCCAGTGTGAGCACCAAAGTGGCGGTGGACCCGGTGCCAAAGAAGGGCAGCGTTGAGCCAATCAAGCTGGTAGAATCTGCCAATGTTAATGCCAGTGGCAATCTTGCTAATAGTGATGCCATTGATGAACAATTGCCGTTCATGGCGCAATTGCCCGAGGCGATTGTGCGCGAAGTGCCGCAGGTGCAGGTGAAAGGGTATATTTACTCGAAAACGCCGTCCGAACGCACGCTCATTGTGGGCAATAATTTGTTTCACGAAGGTGATGAAGTGGTGCCCGGCGTACACCTGGAAAAACTGTTGCCCAAAGCCGCCGTCCTGAGCTATCGGGGCTTTCGCTACCGGGTCGGGTATTGATGTCAGTTCATTTTAGTGAGTTCATGCAGTGAGTTCATTCAGCGGCCATTTTGGCCGCACGGTAAAGCCATAATCAAAGCTGGCCGCTTGCGGGTTGGCTTGCAAGCGTAAGCCTGCGGCAAACGCGATCATGGCACCGTTGTCGGTACAAAATTGTAGTTCAGGATAATACACGCGGAATTTTTTGTTCAGCGCCGCCGCGTTCAAAGCGTTGCGCAATTGGCTATTGGCACCCACCCCGCCAGCAATCACCAGCCGTTTGCAGTG
>JBKJLF010000129.1:0-4617 GCA_046597185.1 Burkholderiaceae bacterium
GCAACACTTATGATCTACCTTAACGATGTCGAAGTCGGGGGCGAGACGTTTTTTGAGGATGCAGGCATCAAAATTGTACCCAAGCGAGGGGCGGCCCTCTTTTTCTCTTACAAATCGCCGCGCCGCGCCTCAATGACACGCCATATGGGTGCTGCGCCATGCAAAGGTGATAAGTGGGTTGCCGTTAAGTGGTTGGCGCTATGAAGGAGCAGCCGCGTTATGTCTGAACTTGAATTTAAGGTTAAGGCCATTTCTGTTGTCCTAAAACTGAGCGAGATTTGTAATCTGGCCTGTACCTATTGCTACTATTATGAGAGTGACGCGGATCAGGAGTGGCGGTCACGGCCCCGATTTATCGACGAAGAAACGATTGTCGTACTTACATCCAGGTTGCTTGATTTCGTGACGACGAGTGAGGCAACAAAGTTAAAAGTTGTTTTTCATGGCGGGGAACCGACTTTGTTGGCACCGGAGGTGGTGAACTTCATATGTCGGTACATGAGGATTAAATTAGGGCATTTGGTGGAGGTAAGTTTTTCATTGCAAACCAACGGCTTTTTTCTATCACAATCATGGCTGGAGACGATACAAAAGCATCGAATTGAGGTTGGGATTAGTGTTGATGGGAAACCCGTTGTGCATGACAAATTCCGTATTACACAGACAGGTAAACCGAGTTCAGCCGGGATAAGGAAGACGATTCAAAAGCTGAATCAATTTGCGCATAGTGAGAATCCTATTTCAGTTGGGGTGATTGCTGTAGTGGATGAAAATACAGATATACCGGGTGTGATCGAGTATTTTGAAGATACTTTGCAGGTGGAGGGGGTGAATTTTCTTCTACGTTGTCCGACCGGGCAAGCGAATGAGCTTGCAAGCGAAAACCCGGCGCGATTCGGCGGGGTGTTAAGCAGTATTTTTGACGCTTCCCTTGTTCACAAAGGCATTTATTCCCACGAGCTGGAATCATTGTTCACAGCAATCAGGGGTAAGCCAAAATATATTCATTCGACGACAAATCATCAGCTCTACTATCCTGCAATCTCGCTTTCAGTTCATACAGATGGGACGTTTGGTATTGATGATTCCTTGGCTACTGTCGGCAGGTGGTACAAAGGCCTAAAAAAGTATAATATTTCAACGTCGTCAATAGTTGCGTTACTTTGTGATGAAGAAGTAATGAAATATCACGCTGGATACTTTTCAGTGCCGGATGATTGCAAAGAATGTAAATTCGCAAATGCATGTGCAGGTGGCCTCCCCCACTTTAGGTATAACGAAAAAAATGCATTCAACAATAAGTCGGGCTATTGCCAGAGTTACTTCGAATTCTATGACCACGTTGTGGGTGTCTTGATCGAGGCGGGGTATCCTGCTGATCGCATGTGGCGCGCACTTTCCAATAATTGAGTGCATGGTCGTAAGCTCAATTTTTTATCAATCGACCTTTGAAAGGTATGGCTATGACTAACGCATTAAAAAAAGACGACAATGAAGAACTTGCCAAGGCAAAAGCGAAATTGGTAGCGGAACTATTAACCAGTGAAGAGGAAAACCTTGTTTCAGGTGGTTTTGAGGCCGACTGTGGTGAAACCCCTGGCCCCCATTGGCGTGAGTTTACCAAATTTGTAATGGCACAGTAAGGCCAGTTTCGTTTTGTTGGTTTGCGGATGGGGTGGCTGAACAATAACGGGTGCCCATCCGCATCCGCATCTGCATACGTTGCATGAATCCTTAAATTGGCGCATATTTATGCGCGCTATAACTTTGCGAGAGTCTAATATTGTGTTTAATATAATTAGAATGCTTGTTTTATGGTTGGCAGTCGCCCCGCTATTGGTATTGGCTGATGGTGAAATTCGTATTTCCGAAGCAAAAGGGGGGTATGTAAAAATTGAGTTGAGTAGTAATGAACCCAAGCAACTATGCACAGGAAAAATCGAACCATTGTTTGACCCTGAATTGGGCATCAAGAAAGTGTCCGAGCGCGTGTACCTTCAGCAGTTAAACTCTGAAGTGGGCGGAAATGCTGTCTATTTAAAGGCGGCGAGAATGGGGGGCGGTATTTATATGTATCTACCTTATTTCATCCCGAATGGTGATTGCCCTAATGTCGTTTTTAATGTGGAAGCCAAACATATTCTATGGGATGGCAAATGGCAAACCGGAAATGTCAGAATTTCGACTGCCGCAGTACGCCAAAAAGCGATATTCTTCACCAACGAACCGATGCCGTTGGTTGAGGGCGCAAGCTATTTCGATCATGAAATACCTGCACCAGTTTTGGTGCAACTGAAATCTTCGTTTGGGCAAATCATCACATTCTATCAAAATGTGCTTGGTGCTGATCCGATGCGTAACATCGGCGTTGTGGCTGCTATTGCACATAATGACGGCAAATATTTCGGTTTCGGCGGCGATTCTTTGAACATTATCAGAATGAGCTACGACAATCCGCGGCCTGATGATTTGTTATCGCTTCACCAGATTTTCCCCAATACTTTCGCGCACGAATTGGCGCACAAATTGCAAAATGAGAAATTATTTAAATATGCCCCGGCGCGCTATATCGTTGAAGGCGGTGCGGACTTTTTAAAAGTGATTGTATTGCGTGGCGCGGGTCTGATTGACGACGAAAAGACAAAAGAAATGGTGCTGAAGGCGGCCACCGAATGCGGGAAATTTGCCGATGAACGATCTTTGTTTGATAAAGTTCAACAAAAAGCCTTCAATTATCGTGAGGCGTATGATTGCGGCATGGTTTATTATTTTATAGCCTATTATTCGTCCGATTTGCCGGAATGGGATTTCATGGATATTTTCCTTAAAGCGATGAGCGGCCAAAAAAACTATTCGGATCATGTCGATTCGTTGTGCCTTCTATTTGAAACAAGCTGCAAAAATGAAAGGCTGAACGGTGTCACTGGTAGTAAAACCAGTTTTTTGCAGCAGGGGGAGTGGCTTAAAGGCAAACTCGCGGCGCATTCGTTCGTTTTAGCCAGGCGGCAAAAGTAGCGTTCAGATGGATTTGCCTATGGCGTTGATGTGGCCCCTTATGGCAAGACAAGGCAGATAGCGGTTATACGTCAAGTAAGCGCGCCATGATGTTTAAGAAAGACATGCCCAAAACGCCCGTAGCTGTAATTGGGCTGATAGCGTTGATTGTGCCAGCATTTGGTGGAGAAGAATTTGGTTGATGCCGTCATTTGTATGGCCGGCCTCGCGCTCATTCAGTCCGGGCCTGTGTTCTCGGTGAGCCACCTTCATTCACCCAATTGAGAACAAAGGCGCACTGGTCGGCTGCATTCTGACTCGGTTCGCCTTTGTACATCAAGCCCAGTTCTTCTGCGTGCTCCATGGCATATTTAGCTATCGCATCTTTCGGGCTTTTCCCTGTAATACGCTTGGCTTGGAAATGCTCGAACATTTTGACACACGCAGCCATGCGAATTGAATAGTGCGGGTTATCCGGGTTAAGTATTTCTCTTAACAAACCTGCATCGGCTACAGCGCCATAGCCGCTTGCGATTACGGCTTCCAATGCGGCGATGTGGGCGCGTTCTTTGGCCTGTTCGTCTTGCGTCTGCGCAAAAACGTCCATTTGGTGGGATATGATTTTTTGGGCTGCGGTAACGGCGGCTTGCAGGCCTTGGCATTCGCCAGCAAGGCAGGCGGCTTTGGCTTCGGCAATGCGCGCCAGTTCTTGAAGGCGGTGGGCTTCAGCTCTTTTTTTGTGATATTCGCCGATACGCTTCATGAGCCATCCTCTTGATTTAATGCATGCAAAACCAAAAATCAATATGGCAGGGATTGCTTGCGTGATGTAGGCATTTTTCACCCCGTTGCGCCACAAAATATAACCAATGACGCACGCGATTGAAATGGTTGCGTAAGCTAATATTGCTTGCCTGCTTGTTGGTGGCTCGACTCGGTATTCAATTTTTCTGATTTTAAAATAAAGCCCAATAAAGCCAAATACTGGCCAGTTTACGCATTCACCGGAAGCATTGTTTTTGCATGGCCAATATATGCGGACAACAAAAATCACATAGGTTACCTTTAAAAATAGTCGTATATAATTATCAAAAAAGGTATATATTGCGTTCGTCGTAGGCGTTTTAGGGCTGAGGAAGAATATATAAAATAAGGTCGAAGCCAACAATTCGATTAACGCCAGTTCCTTTACATCTTGCGTAAAAGCTGTTTTGATGCAAAAAGACGAAAGCCAAAGAAATAATGCATTATTTAATATTGGGGCAATAAAAAAACCGTGTATTGGGTTTTGATTAAAGTCAAAATACAAATCCACGCACCCTTTTAGCGCGGCCGCTAGTGCCAAAGCACCAAGCCTAAAAACAATATCATTATTAAATAAGTTCTGATCTTTGGCGTCCATTTATCTCACTATCTCACTATCTTGGTGGCGTTGTTGGGGGCAATTCTACCCCAATTTCCAAATATTGATGGGTTGTCAATTTTGGTAATGGCGGCAAATCCGCACCAATATCGTAACTTTGCTGTGCTGGCGCGCTATGGTCAACAGGCAGCACGGCAGCGGCGGGTACTAAATTAAAATCAATCATGGCAAACTCCAATCAGGTTAAAGGACTTGCAGTG
>JBKJLF010000207.1:0-17899 GCA_046597185.1 Burkholderiaceae bacterium
GACTTCTTAGAAAAATCACCTATGTTTAGTTATCGCAATGGTTTCCATGCAGGTAATCATGCAGATGTTTTAAAACATCTGGTGTGTATGCATATTTTGAATTATCTCAATCAAAAACCGGGCCCGTACCAATATGTTGACACCCATGCAGGGGCGGGCGCGTATGAATTGGATGGGCGTTTTGCCACAAAGAGCGGGGAGGCGGAAACCGGCATTAATCGACTCTGGACCCGCACCGACCTGCCGCCTGCGGTGGCGGAATATGTTGCCCTGGTGCGTCAGTTAAACCCCAATGGCAAGTTGCGCTTTTACCCCGGTTCGCCCTATATTGCCGATTATTTGGCGCGTGAAGAGGATAAATTGCGTTTGTTTGAAATGCATCCCAGTGACAGCCGCTTGCTGATTGAAAATTTTGCCAAGGATAATGGTAGCGGGCGTGGGCGCGGACGGCGCGTAATGGTGCAAGTGAGTGATGGCTTTGCCGGGTTGAAGGCCTTGTTGCCGCCGGTGTCACGACGTGGCTATGTCTTGATCGACCCACCGTATGAAGATAAAAACGATTATCGCTACGTCAAAGATGCAGTGTCGGATTCCTTAAAGCGTTTTGCCACGGGCACTTATGCGGTGTGGTATCCGATTTTGAATCGCAATGAATCGCGCCAATTGGCCGAACGCTTGAAAAAGCTACCCTGTCAATCGTGGTTGAATGTTACTTTGACCATCGGCTCACCGAATCCGGATGGCTTTGGTCTGCACAGCAGCGGCATGTTTGTTATCAATCCACCGTGGACTTTGGAAGCCTTATTGAAGGGGGCGTTGCCGTATTTGGTCGCCGTATTGGGGCGTGATGCGGGTGCCGGTTATACGCTGGAGAGTGACGAGGCACCGCCATCGAAGCTGCGTGCAGGATCATGACTGGGGTGTGAAATTTCATGTGGTGGGGCCGCAAATTAGCGTTACAATCGAGGCTAACAAGCCCGGATTTATCGGATTGAATGATTGAGTATGGGATAACACTATGACAGAATCAAGCTCGAGCAATCAGCCATTCATCAAAGACTTTTTTCTTGGTCGGCAGCCGATTTTGAATCGCGAACAAGGTTTGTTTGCCTATGAACTTTTGTTTCGCAGTGCGCGTACGGGTGCGGTCACGGTGGAAGATGATTTATCGGCCACGGCAGCGGTGATTGCGCATGCCGCCGAGTTGGGCATGGATCATGTGATCGGCGACAAACTGGGCTTTATCAATGTTGACGCCGCTGTCTTGCTGAGCGATTTTGTGCAAGTCTTAAATCCCAAAAATGTGATTCTTGAAATTCTGGAAACCGTGCAAGCCAGCCCCGAGTTGTTGGCGCGGCTTGGGCAGCTAAAAGAATTGGGTTACCGGTTTGCCTTGGATGATGTGGTGCATAACACCCACGACGTAGAAAAATTCTTGCCTTACGTTGAATTTGTCAAGATAGACATCATGAATATGCCTGTCGAGCAATTATCGATTTTGAGTCAACGCTTTCATTTGGAAAAGAAGAAACTGCTGGCCGAGAAGGTGGAAGCACACGAAGAGTTTTCTCAATGCGTCGCGCTCGGTTTTGATTATTTCCAGGGCTATTATTTTGCCAAACCCGTGGTGTTGAGCGGTAAGAAAATTACCTCATCTGAAATGGCGATTTTGCAATTGATGGCGCTGATTAATTCCGATGCGGATAGTGTGGTGTTGGAGCGCAATATCAAACAAGATGCGGCCCTAAGTTTGAATTTGCTGCGTTTGGTGAATACGCCCGCAGCTGGTGCCAAGAGCCGGATCGATACCTTGGGCCAGGGCCTGGCTATTTTAGGGCGTCGCCATTTGCTGCGCTGGTTGCAGGTGTTGTTGTACGCCAAACCAGGGCGCAATGCCTCATTTCAAAATCCTTTGTTGCTGATGGCCACCACGCGTGGCAAATTGCTCGAATTGATGGCGCAAAAAATTCGTCCGGGTCAGCGTAATATGGCCGATATCGCGTTCACCGTGGGCATTATGTCGCTCATGGATGTGTTGTTTCAAATGACGATGGAAGAAATTTTAACCAAGGTAGCGGTGGCAGACGAAGTTGCCCTAGCCTTGCTGGCGCGCAAAGGCTGGTATGGCGCGATGTTGAAATTGGCTGAATATAATGAACACGTCGATACCGCCTTGCCTTTGCTCTTGCCCAGCTTGAACCAATTGCAATTGTCCGTCGAAGACTGGTATCAATTGCAATTGGATACGTTTGACTGGGTGGCGCAAATTGGTTAGATTTTGTTAGCTCGCCAACAATAAAAAAACGGTTGGTTTTTTATGAAAATTGGGCTGGCCTTGCGTGGCCAATTGTTTTTTCCACTGCGTTACACTGCGGCTTTGCAGGCTTTCGCTGGAAAGACTCAAATCGGTTGCGACGCAAATCAGGGTATCGGCATGGCAGGCACTGAGTATGGCGTCGAGCATGGCGGCATTGCGATAAGGTGTTTCAATGAAGAGCTGGGTTTGTTGTTCTTGCCGTGAGCGTGTCTCCAATTCTTTCAGACGTTTCAAACGCAGGGCCGCATCGGTAGGTAAATAGCCGTTAAAGGCAAAACTTTGCCCATTTAAACCGCTTCCCATCAAGGCTAATAATAAGGATGATGGGCCAACCAGAGGGCGCACGGGGATATTTTTTTGATGTGCCAGGCGCACCAGATTGGCACCGGGGTCAGCCACGGCAGGCACACCTGCTTCCGAAATTAAACCCGCATCCTGGCCCTGCAGCAGTGCTTGCAATAAACCGGGAAGCGCGTTGCTGGGGGTATTGATATTTAATTCTTCAATCCGGATTTCCTGTAAAGGCTTGGCGAGCGCCTGGTTGCTCGCCAATAGCTTAAGGAAGGCGCGCGTGCTTTTGGCGTTTTCTGCAATGAAATAATCCAGATTGGCTGTCAGTGCCTGCACTTGCTGTGGAATGATGTGGTTGAGCGCGTTATTGGTGCTTGCGCTGGCGTTGGTGTCGATGCCCAGGGTGTTGGGAATCAGGTAAAGCGTGCCGATCATATTGAAGAGCCTTGGAAAAAAGAGACGCCGGCGCGGCGTAACATGCTGGTAAGGGCGATTAATGGCAAACCGGTTAGTGCAGTTGGATCGCTTGATTCGATTTTTTCTAGCAAGGCGATGCCTAAACCTTCATTTTTGGCGCTGCCGGCACAATCGTAAGGTTGCTCTATGCGCAAGTAGGCGTCCAATTCGGCATCCGGTAAATCACGAAACAGCACTTGTACCGTTACCACGTCGATTTGCAGGTCAGTATGATTGTGGCGCGTATCCAACAAACACAGTGCGCTATGGAAAGCAACCTGCTGTCCGCGCATTTCTTGCAATTGTGCCAATGCGTTGGCGTGGTTGCCGGGTTTGCCGATGGGTTTGTCGTGCAGGCAAGCGACTTGGTCGGAGCCAATCACCAGCGCACCGGGATGCTGTTTGGCAACGCGTTCTGCTTTGGCCCGGGCCAGGCGCAATGCTGTATCGAGCGGCTTTTCACCTGCCAGCGCGCTCTCGTTGAGTTCGGGTGCGATGGCGCGAAAGGGCAGGCCCAAGCGGGTCAGCAAGGCTTGCCGATAGGGGGAGCTGGAGGCTAAAATTAAAGGCGACGCTTGAATTATCATAAAAAAGTTTAAGAAGGCTTTGACTTATTGAGAGCAATCCTGTTATTATCGCAGGTTTTCTGGATACGCAGAGCATATGAACGCTTATGTACTCGACGCCTTTGAGTTTTGTCGGCAAAACCAAGTGCGTGAAGAAACGGTTGCGGTTGCTGAGTTGAGCCGTGTGGCTGAAGATTGCGCTGACGATAGTGGCGAGGTGCGCTGGTCTTTGCAGGGCGGCACCCATGTGAATGGTTACCCGCAATGGAAGTTGCAGGTGCAGGCAAGCTTGCAATTGATGTGCCAGCGTTGTTTGACGCCGTTTGCTTATCAAATCAATTCCCACACCACGCTGATTTTGGCGCGTGATGATGAAAAAGCGGATGAAATGGAAGTGGAGCTCGACGATGAATCGCTGGATGTGATTGTTGCGAGTCGCGCTTTTAATATTCTGGAAATGATCGAAGATGAAGTATTGCTGGCCATGCCCTTGGCTCCCCGGCACCAGCAATGCACTGATGGCGCTGCGCCCGAGTTGGACGATGGTGAATCAGAAGAAACAGAATTGCCGTTTTCTAGCCTCAAGGGCTTGAAGCAATAAATCAGGAAACACAAGGAAGCAGTGAGCTGAGCGCAGGATTTCTACCTTTTCGGTGGGCGTCGGACGTGTTGCTGGGCTGTGTATGTTACAATTTCGGAACTTATGTATTAGGAGTTATCATGGCTGTTCAACAAAACAAGAAGTCCCCTTCCAAGCGCGGCATGCATCGTTCGCATGATTTTCTGGTGACCCCACAATTGGGCATCGAGCCTACCACGGGTGAAACGCATATGCGCCATCATATTAGCCCTAACGGCTACTATCGTGGTCGCAAGGTATTGAAAACCAAGAACGACGAGTAATAAGGTAAATTGGATTGAGATACCAGCAATAAAAAGAGCGGCACGACGGCTTGACGTTGCGCCGCTTTTTATTGCGCGTTTGTTGTAGATTTGCGGCGACCGATACTCAATGACAATAAAAATTTCTATTGACTGCATGGGAGGCGATCATGGCCCTTCCGTGACAGTACCTGCTGCGCTATCCTTTCTCGCTCGCGAATCGGATGTTGAACTGATTCTGGTCGGTTTGGAAGGTGTGTTGCGCGCTGAATTAAAAAAGCATAAGGGGCAGGATTTGCCACGCCTGACGATTGTTGATGCGACTGAAGTAGTGGAGATGGATGATTCTCTGGAGGTTGCATTGCGTCGTAAGAAAAACTCGTCGATGCGGGTTGCGATTCAATTGGTCAAAGATAAGCGGGCCAACGCATGCGTTTCAGCGGGCAATACGGGGGCGTTGATGGCGATTTCGCGTTATATCCTGAAAACTTTGCCGGGTATTGATCGCCCCGCAATTTGCAGCATCTTGCCGAATCAAAATGACGGGCCAACCTATATGCTCGATCTGGGCGCGAATGTGGATTGCGAACCACATCATTTGCATCAGTTTGCGATTATGGCTTCCGTACTGGTTACTGCGATGGAATCAAAACCCGAGCCGACGGTAGGTTTGTTGAATGTCGGCACAGAAGATATCAAGGGCAATGACCTGGTTAAGCGTACCGCTGAGTTGCTGCAACAAGACCATGAGCGAGGCATCTTGAATTTTTACGGCAACGTCGAAGGTAATGATATCTATAAAGGGACAACCGATATTGTGGTCTGTGATGGCTTTGTTGGCAATGTGACGCTGAAGGCTTCAGAAGGTTTGGCGCGCATGTTCAAGAGCGTGTTGACCGCTGAATTTAAGCGCAGTCCGGTCACCATGCTCGGTGCGCTGGTCTCTGCCAGTGCGCTGAAGGCCATTGCGAATCGTTTGAATCCGTCACGTTATAATGGTGCGAGTTTATTGGGTTTGAAGGGTTTGGTGTTTAAGAGTCATGGGAGTGCGGATGCCTATTCGTATGAATGGGCGATTAGCCGTGCTTTTGATGCGGCCAAATACAATGTGTTATCTCATATTTCTGAGACCATTGCGGAGTTGATGCCTCAGTCGGGGCAAGATGGGACTCCTTCTGTTAAGACTTTTGAACGAAAGAATTCATGAAACGTCATAGCAAAATTATCGGTACGGGTAGCTATTTGCCGCCACGTCGTGTGACGAATCACGAATTGGTTGCCCAATTGGCTGAAAATGGGATTGAAAGCTCTGATGAATGGATTGTTACGCGTAGTGGCATTGCGGCGCGCCACTATGTTGAATCAGGCGTGTTATCCAGTGATTTGGCGGTGAATGCGGCCCGACAGGCATTGGAAATGGCCGGCTTGGAACCTAATCAAATCGATTTGATCATTGTTGCAACCTCTACGCCCGATTTCCTGGGCAGTTTCCCGAGTACGGCTTGTGTCGTGCAGCGTAAGTTGGGTATCACTAACGGCTGTGCAGCGTTTGATGTGCAAGCCGTGTGTAGCGGTTTTGTGTATGCCGTATCGGTGGCTGACAGTTTTATTAAATCGGGTGCTCACACAAATATTTTGGTGATTGGTGCCGAAACATTTTCCCAAATTCTTAATTTTGAAGATCGTACCACCTGTGTTTTATTTGGTGATGGTGCGGGTGCGGTGGTCTTGAGTGTATCGGATCAGCCTGGCATTCTGGCAACGAGATTGCATGCCGATGGACGATATGATCATGTGCTCAATGTTCAGGGTAAGGTAGTGAATGGTGCTTTGCTCGGCAACGCGTATTTGTATATGGATGGGCAAGCTGTGTTTAAGCTTGCTGTCAGCTCGCTTGAGAAAGTTGCTTATGAAGTGTTGGGTGCGGCAAACATGTTGCCATCCCAGCTCGACTGGCTGATTCCGCACCAGGCGAATATTCGAATCATGCACAGCATGACGCGCAAACTTGGTTTGTCGCTTGATAAAATGGTTGCAACCGTAGATCAGCACGGTAATACTTCGGCAGCGTCGATTCCTTTGGCTTTGGATTTGGCGGTGCGGGATGGGCGGGTTCGTGCTGGGCAGTATGTTTTGATGGAAGGCGTTGGTGGTGGCTTTACCTGGGGTGCGGTGTTGGTGCGAATGTAATCCGGGTTATAATATGCCAATTACTCAAAGAATAAAAGTTGAATAGGAAAGAAAACATGACGAAATTTGCCTTTGTTTTTCCAGGTCAAGGTTCGCAAGATGTTGGTATGTTGGCTGGATTTTCTGAAAATGAAATTGTCCAGCAGACTTTGGGTGAAGCCTCCGACGCGCTTGGTTTTGATGTCGCGAAGTTGATTGCCGAGGGGCCGAAAGAGAGTCTCGATTTAACGGTTAACACTCAACCACTCATGTTGACGGCTGCTGTCGCAATTTATCGCGCATGGCGTGCTGCTGGCGGTGCCGCGCCGACTTGGGTGGCTGGGCATAGTTTGGGTGAATACTCGGCCTTGGTGGCAGCCGGGAGCTTGAGTTTTCGTGATGCTTTGCCTTTGGTGCGTTTTCGTGCGCAAGTGATGCAAGATGCCGTGCCGTTGGGGCAGGGGGGGATGGCGGTGGTGTTAGGTTTAAGTGCTGAACAGGTAGGTGCGGTGTGCGCTGCCACTTTGCATGAGCTGCCAGATGATGTCGTGCAAGGGGTTAATTTCAATGCGCCTGAGCAAGTGGTGATTGCTGGGCATACCCGGGCGGTAGAGCGTGCTTGTGTGCTGGCCAAAGAACATGGTGCCAAGCGCGCCATGAAGCTGCCAGTTTCTGCGCCATTTCATAGTTCATTGTTGGAACCCGCTTCGCGACGTTTGAACGAGTATTTGCAAGGTGTGCCGATTCATGTGCCTGAAATTGCGGTGCTCAATAATGTGGATGTGATGATTCAAACTCAGCCTGATGCAATTCGGGCCGCACTGGTGCGGCAGGCTTTTAACCCGGTGCGCTGGGTAGAGACGATTCAAAAGCTTGTGGCAGAAGGTGCGACCCATGTGATTGAATGTGGTCCTGGGAAAGTATTGACCGGATTGACCAAACGGATTGAATCGAGTGTGACAGGTGACGCTATTTATGATCAAGCGTCGTTGGATAAAGTGTTGGCATTGCTGGCCACACAAACGATATAGAACAACGGACTCAATATGAATTTAGTGAATCAGGTTGCATTGGTGACGGGTGCTTCGCGTGGTATCGGTCGTGCGATAGTCGAAGAATTGGTGCGTCAAGGTGCGCGTGTCGTTGGCACGGCAACAACTGAGGCGGGGGCTGCATTAATTTCGGACTATTTGGCGGGTTTTGGCAGCCAGGTTGGTATGGGTGTGGTTTTAAACGTCAATGATCCGGCCGGATGTGCTGCTGTGGTTGAGCAAGTGCAAAAAACTTATGGCATGCTGTCGATTTTAGTGAATAATGCTGGTATTACCCAAGATCAATTGGCCTTGCGCATGACGAACGAAGAATGGGATAATGTGATCTCGACCAATTTGAGTTCGGTTGGCCGTCTGTCGCGCGCGGTGTTGCGCGGTATGGTCAAGGCGCGCTACGGACGAATCGTGAATATCACGTCGGTGGTGGCATCGTCGGGCAATCCCGGGCAAATGAATTACGCGGCTGCCAAAGCGGGTGTAGAAGGCATGAGCCGTGCTCTGGCACGTGAAATTGGTAGTCGTAATATTACCGTTAATTGTATCGCCCCGGGCTTTATTGATACCGATATGACCCGGGCTTTAAGTGAAGAACAAATCAAGAGCCTGACCCAGCAGATTCCAATGGCGCGCTTGGGTCAGCCGCAAGATGTAGCGCATGCTTGTGCGTTTGTTGCGTCGCCACAAGCGGCGTATATTACTGGTGTTACCCTGCATGTCAATGGTGGCATGTATATGTGTTGATATCATCCCAAAATCTGCTAAGATTTACTTATTTTGGACTGTAATTGATCAAAATAAAAGTTTGAAATGCATTTTCAATGCGCAAACCTGATAAAATGCGCGCACTTTCCGTAATACATTCATAAATTGGAGCCAAAAAATGTCCACAATCGAAAACCGTGTTAAAAAAATCGTTGCAGAACAACTGGGCGTCGCTGAAGCCGATATCAAGAACGAATCGTCGTTCGTTGATGATTTGGGTGCAGACTCACTTGATACCGTTGAGCTGGTGATGGCTCTGGAAGACGAATTTGACATGGAAATTCCTGACGAAGACGCAGAGAAAATAACCAATGTGCAGCAAGCAATTGATTATGCTACTGCGCATGCCAAAGAATAAATCCATTTTGTTCGACTTCAGGAGAAGCGCTTGATACGCTCACGCGAACGTCGTGTCGTTGTTACAGGATTAGGATGCGTGTCCCCGATAGGCAACACTGTTGCTCAATCGTGGGATGCGGCATTGGCAGGTAAATCCGGCATCGCACGCATAACCAAATTTGATTCAACACCTTTTTCCACGCACATTGCTGGTGAAGTGAAGAACTTCCAGATCGAAGACTATATTTCTGCCAAAAGCGCGCGCCATATGGATGTATTCATTCATTACGGCATGGCAGCAGGCATTCAGGCGCTGCGCGATAGTGGTTTGGAAGTCACCCCCGAGAATGCGGATCGAATTGGCGTGAATGTGGGTTCGGGTATTGGTGGCTTGCCGCTGATCGAAGAGACTTATGCCGAATACGCCAATCGCGGTCCGCGCCGCATTTCGCCATTTTTTGTTCCGGCTTCGATTATTAATATGGTGTCGGGCAATTTGTCGATTGAACTGGGTTTGCGTGGCCCGAATTTGGCCATGGTATCGGCTTGTTCGACAGGTTTGCATTGCATTGGTGCCTCGGCGCGTATGATTGCGTATGGTGATGCTGATGTGATGTTGGCAGGAGGCGCTGAAGGCACGGTCTCGCCACTGGGAATGGGTGGGTTTGCTTCGGCCAAAGCATTGTCTACCCGCAACGATGATCCTGCCACTGCATCAAGGCCATGGGATAAGGATCGCGATGGTTTTGTTCTGGGCGAAGGTGCAGGCGTACTGGTGTTGGAGGAGTATGAACAAGCCAAAGCCCGTGGTGCCCGGATTTATGCTGAAGTGATCGGCTTTGGTATGAGTGCGGATGCTTATCATATGACTTCGCCAATGGAAAATGGTGATGGCGCGTATCGGTGTATGATGGCCGCCATGAGTGATGCTGAAATTAATCCTGATCAGGTTGATTATGTCAATGCTCACGGCACGTCCACCCCATTAGGCGATTTGGCAGAAACGGTCGGTATCAAACGTGCGCTGGGCGATCATGCCTACAAAACATTGATTAGCTCAACCAAATCCATGACCGGGCATCTGTTGGGCGGTGCGGGGGGCTTGGAGTCGTTATTTACCGTGTTGGCACTGTATCATCAGGTGTCGCCGCCGACCACCAACATCATCAATCAAGATCCCGCTTGTGATTTGGATTATTGCGCCAATACGGCGCGCAATGTGAAAATGAATATTGCGGTCAAGAATTCGTTTGGCTTTGGCGGCACCAATGGGACGCTGATATTTCGCAAGATGTAATTGAGCGCCAGCGAGTAATATCGGACTTCTATCATGATGCGCCTGCCTCGAATTTTGAGGCAGGCGTATTTTTTTAGAGGGTGAAAACATGTCGATCGCATTATCGGTGTCGTTGCAACCATCACGCACTGCGCGCACGTGTGTGATGCTTTTGGTATTGGCTTTATGGTTGCAGGGGCTATGGTTGTTGCTACTCGCAGATTTGCCAACATGGCAAGCCTGTGTGCTTGGTGTGACGCTGTTTGCGGCTGGTGCCTGGCTTGGCTATGTCGGGCAGAAAATTTTGCAAGTCCATCACTTGGCGATTTTGCCCAGTGGGCAAATAGTTCTGACATCAGAACGAATCAAGGCTTGTGTGGTGCGTTTGCATGCCTCTTCTACTTTATGGCCGCAAGCCTTGTTTTTGCGCTTGCAAGACGCCAAAGGGACAATCTATTCGGTGTTGGTTCTGGCTGATTGTTTGGCAGCAAGCGAACTGCGCGCGCTGCTGGTGAGTTGTCGCTGGGTAATGGTAAGAGACAGGCCGGAAAAAAATTTGTAACAGTGAAAAAATGAGCGAACTAATTGCATGCAAGGCACTCTATGCTTCAGGCCGTGTGCGTATTGAGGATAAACAGGAAAACAGCGAGTGACGACCGAACGCGATATTGATTTGCAGCTTGTTCAACGAGTGCAACAGGGAGACAAGAAAGCATTTGATTTGTTGGTGCTTAAATACCAGCGAAAACTGATGCGTCTGGTGTCGCGCCTGGTGCATGATCAAGCCGAGGCAGAAGACATCGTACAGGAAGCCTTTATCCGGGCTTACCGTGCGTTGCCGCAATTTCGGGGTGACGCTGCGTTTTATACCTGGCTGTATCGAATCGGTGTCAATACGGCAAAAAACTATTTGGTTCAGCGTAAAAATCAACCGATGGCGGCTTACGATGAAGACCCGGAGGAAGCGGAGAATTGGGCAGAAGGCGAATCTTTGCGTGACAATAACACGCCCGAATCGATTCTGGCCAGTAAGCAGATTGCGGCCACCGTAAATTTGGCAATGGAAGGTTTAACCGAAGAATTGCGCACGGCCATTACCTTGCGCGAGGTTGAAAGTTTGAGTTACGATGAAATTGCCGAGATGATGGGTTGTCCAATTGGGACTGTGCGTAGCCGGATCTTCCGGGCGCGTGAAGCCATTGCGGCCAAATTGCGGCCGTTGCTAAATATGGGCGCTGACCAGCGATGGTAGGCATGGGTAATGAATGCAAGCTTGTAACGGAAATGATATGGATGCGACGCAGATGAATCAACAGAAAATTCAAGAGAAAAATCAAGAGAGAATTTCGATTGCCCTTGATGGTGAATTATCAGACAGTGAATTCCAGGACATCTTGGTCGCTTTGGAGAGTGAGCAAGGACAAGCAGATTGGGATCTTTACCACCAAATCGGCGATGTTTTGCGTTCTGATGAATTGGCGATTCAATTAAGTGCCGATTTCTCCAGCAAAATGGCGCAAAAGCTGGTAGCAGAACCGCATTATTTGCTTCCCGTTCGAAATGAAGTGCGCGCATCGCACCCTGACACCAAACATTGGCGGCAACGCCTTTGGTCCGGTATGGCAGTGGCGGCCGGGTTGTTGGTGGTCGTCAATATTGCCCACACGCCCAACGAATTGTCGAGCGGTGATAACGTGGCTCGCCTCAGTGCTACTGCCAGTGCCAATGCCAATGCGGGGCAAGCGATTACGACTGTTGCTGCGACCAACGGATCGGTGGCCAAGCCACCCAGCGTCATTTCACGAAAAGGCGTTGAAGTACTGCGTGATCCGGACATCGAACAATACCTGGCGGCACATCAACGATTCTCGCCTTCGGTGTATAGCTCCGTAGAGTATGCGCGCCCTACTACAATGAAAAAAACTGGTACGGATAAATAGGCATGAAGCAGCAGTTTTTGCTCACTCCCCTCATTTTTTGCTTTGGCTTTGGTTTGGCAATGCCTGGTTTGGCCATCGTTGCTGAAATCGATCCTTTGGTGGAGCAACGTGAGGCGATAGCGTGGTTGAAAAAAATCCAGGCGGCTGCGCGCAATGTGAATTATGAAGGGACGTTTGTCTACCAGGCTGCCAATCAGGTTGGCGCTTCCCGCATCAGTCATATTCGTGATGGTAAAAACAATTTGCAAAAATTGCAAAATCTGGATGGCAAATTGCGGGAATATGTTTGGGTGAATGAGGAAGTGATTTGCTATATCCCGGAAGCCAAAGTCATGGTGGTGGAAAAAAAGGTCAACCAGGAAGAATTGTTTGGCACCAAACTCCCCGCTAATTTTGCAGACCAAGCCAGTAACTATCATCTGCGTAATAGCGAGCCTGGGCGAGTAGCCGGGTATAACTGCCACGGCTTGGTGTTGGCACCAAAAGACAATTTGCGCTATGGCTATCGGCTCTGTGCTGAACTGGATACGGGTTTGTTGTTGCTGGCGCAAACCATTAACGAGCGTAATGAAGTATTGGAGCAAATTGCGTTTACCGAACTGACCATTGGCGGTATTGATAAGGCCCGTGTTAAACCCAGTGTCGCCAACACCCAGGGCTGGCGGGTTGAACATGTATCTCTGTACCAAACCCAGGCCATGGGGTGGCAAGTGAAATGGTTGCCGCCCGGCTTTAAAAAAGTGCGGGAAATTCGGCGCAAATTAAACGAGGCGGCCGCAGGCCAACATGAAGCGGTGCAAATGGTTTTTTCCGATGGCTTGGCCAGCATTTCCGTATTTGTTGAAGATGCGACACCCAATCGAAGCGAAATCAATGTCCAACTGGGCGCGAGAAACATCATCAGTAAGCGGCAAGGCGAGTCGTGGCTTACGGTGGTGGGTGAAGTACCGGCAGCAGCCATTAAACAACTTGCCAATTCGATTGAATATAAACCCAAATAAGGTATTTTCCTATGAAAACAAGAAACTCTTCTCTGAGCAATACACTGGCGGCCATCACGCTGAGTGTGGCGGGGTGCTTCTTTGCTCCCGCAATGGTTGGCTGGGTCACTCCTGCCTATGCTGGAACAGGCGTAGGTTTGCCCGATTTTTCCGAATTGGTCGAAAAATCTGGCCCTGGCGTCGTGAATATTCGCACCACCGTACATACCCAGTCCAATGCATCGGGATTTCCTGGATTTCCTGGCTTAGGCGAGGATGACGATGCGCAAGATTTTTTCCGTCGCTTTTTTGGTGTGCCGCGCCAACCGCAGCCGAATCAACCGAATCCTAAAAATCGGCGTAACCAGGCACCCAAGGAGCAAGAAGAAGAATTTCCGCGTGGTGTGGGTTCGGGCTTTATCATTTCAACCGATGGCTTTATTTTGACCAATGCGCATGTGGTTGATGGGGCCGATGAAGTCTATGTCAAGCTCACCGACAAGCGTGAATTCAAAGCCAAAATTATCGGAACCGATCGCCGTACCGATGTGGCCGTGATTAAAATTGACGCTGGTAGTTTGCCGCGTTTAACCCTGGGTGATTCCGGTAAAAGTAAGGTTGGCGAATGGGTGATTGCGATTGGCTCCCCGTTTGACCTGGAAAATACCGTGACGGCGGGGATTATTTCGGCCAAAGCCCGTGAAACAGGTGGATTACTCCCCTTTATTCAAACCGATGTGGCAGTTAATCCCGGCAATTCGGGCGGCCCCCTGATTAATATGCGTGGCGAAGTGATTGGTATTAACTCGCAAATTCTGAGTCGCTCTGGCGGTTATCAAGGTATTTCGCTGGCGATTCCGATTGAAGAAGCAGTGCGGGTGGCCGATCAATTGCGTGCTACCGGCAAAGTTTCGCGCGGGCGTTTGGGCGTGGAGATTGGCGATGTCAACAAAGAAGTGGCCGAATCGATTGGTTTGGGTAAGCCGCGCGGCGCGTTGGTGGGACGGGTGGAAGCGGGCGCACCGGCAGAAAAAGCGGGCATTGAAGCGGGCGATGTGATCCTCAAATTTAATGGCCAGGCGATTGAAAAAGCAACCGACTTAAGCCGCGCCGTGGCGGGCACCAAACCCGGAACGCGCTCCACCGTGACGGTGTGGCGTAAAGGTGCGAACAAAGATTTAAGCTTGACCGTGGTTGAAATGGAAGGCGATAAAGTGGCGCGCAAGGATGATAAAAAGTCCAAACAAGAGAGTGCTGCCAATGCATTGGGTTTAACGGTCAGCGATTTGAGTGAAGCGCAAAAACGCGATTTGAAATTGTCTGGCGGTGTCGTAGTGGACGCGGCTGATGGCGTGAGTGCGCGCGCAGGCATCCGGGCGGGCGATGTGATCACCCAGGTTAATGTCTCCGAAGTGAAAGATACCAAGCAATTTGCTGCCGTGGTAGCCAAGTTGGATGCCAAAAAAACCGTGGCTTTGCTGGTGCGGCGTGGTGAGCAAACCCAGTTTGTGACACTCAAGCCAAGTGCCCAATAGCCATGGAGTTGTTGCTGTATTCGCGCTCATATTGTCATTTATGCGATGATATGGAGCTGGCCCTGCAGACTTGGCAGGGTCAACATCCAGGCCATGCATTTTCGCTGGATGTGCGCGATGTGGATACCGAACCAGAAGCCTTGAACCAATACGATGAATTGGTGCCAGTGCTTCTGGCGCGCCACGAAGATCATGCTCCATGGCAAGAAATATGTCATTATTTCCTCGATACCGCGCGTTTGCAGGCTTTTTTTACGCAAGCTGCGGCTTGACCCGCGATAACACGGGCTTTTCGAGCCAAAATCCGGTAAAATGTATGCCGTGTCATCAGGCGCTCGCCCGGAGCGCCTTTTTGTTATTGTGGGCACCGCCATTTAAAATCTATCAATGAAAAACCTACGTAATTTCTCCATCATCGCGCATATTGATCACGGTAAATCGACGCTGGCTGATCGCATCATTCAGTTATGCGGTGGCTTGTCGGATCGTGAGATGGAAGCGCAAGTACTCGATTCTATGGATTTGGAGCGCGAACGCGGCATCACCATCAAAGCGCAAACTGCGGCCTTAAAATATCAGGCACGCGACGGCCAAATCTATTACCTCAATTTAATTGATACCCCAGGCCATGTCGATTTCAGTTATGAAGTGAGCCGTTCACTCTCTGCTTGCGAAGGCGCACTGCTGGTGGTGGATGCTTCACAAGGGGTAGAAGCACAAACGGTAGCAAATTGCTACACTGCGCTGGATTTGGGCGTGGAAGTGGTGCCAGTACTCAATAAAATCGACTTGCCCAATGCTGATCCACCCAATGCGATTGCCGAAATTGAAGATGTGATCGGCATCCATGCCAGCGATGCCGTGCATTGCTCGGCCAAAACCGGTTTGGGTGTGGAAGACGTGCTGGAAGCCTTGATCGCCAAAGTGCCACCGCCAGTGGGTGATGCCGATGCGCCATTGCAAGCCTTGATCATCGATTCATGGTTTGATAACTACGTTGGTGTGGTCATGTTGGTGCGGGTAAAGAATGGACGAGTGCGCTCGAAAGATAAAATCCTGTTCATGGCGACCCAAGCGCAGCATCAGGTTGAGAGTGTGGGTGTATTTACCCCGAAATCGGTGAACCGCGAAAGCTTGAACGCCGGTGAAGTCGGCTTCATTATTGCGGGCATTAAAGAATTGAAATCAGCCAAGGTTGGCGATACCATTACCCTGGTCAATCGCCCGGCTGCCGCGCCCTTGCCCGGATTTAAAGAAGTCCAGCCGCAAGTGTTTGCCGGTTTGTTCCCGGTCGAATCGAATCAATACGACGCCTTGCGTGATTCGCTGGAAAAATTAAAACTCAACGACGCGGCCCTACAATATGAGCCAGAAGTTTCGCAAGCCTTGGGGTTTGGCTTTCGCTGTGGTTTCCTCGGCTTGTTGCATATGGAAATTGTGCAAGAGCGGCTGGAGCGTGAGTTCGATATGGATCTCATCACCACGGCACCCACGGTGGTGTATGAAGTTGAATTGGGCGATGGCTCGGTGATCCGGGTCGATAATCCTTCCAAAATGCCCGACCCTTCCCGTATTGAAGAGGTGCGTGAACCCATCGTCACGATCAATTTATACATGCCGCAAGAATACGTTGGCTCAGTCATTACGCTGTGTATTCAAAAGCGTGGGGTGCAACTCGATATGAGTTACCATGGGCGGCAAGTGAAACTGGTGTATGAAATCCCGATGGCGGAAATCGTGCTCGACTTCTTTGACAAGCTGAAATCAACTTCGCGTGGCTATGCCTCAATGGACTATGAATTTAAAGAGTACCGTGCGGCAGATGTGGTGAAAGTGGATATGTTGATCAATAGCGAGAAAGTCGATGCGCTGGCCATTATCGTGCATCGCAGCAATTCGCAGTTCCGTGGCCGCCAGGTGGCTGCCAAGATGCGTGAGTTAATTCCGCGCCAAATGTTCGACGTGGCGATTCAGGCGGCGATTGGTTCGAATATTATTTCGCGCGAAAATGTGAAAGCCTTGCGTAAAAACGTATTGGCAAAATGCTATGGTGGTGATATTAGCCGTAAGAAAAAGCTGTTGGAAAAGCAAAAAGCGGGTAAGAAGCGGATGAAACAGGTCGGATCAGTGGAAATCCCGCAAGAGGCATTTTTGGCAATTTTACAAGTTGATGATAAGTGAACTGAATAATGAATTCTTCCAGTGATTTTTTTCAGGTAGTCTTGGGTAGTTTTTCGCTCATTTTGTTTGTGTTGATGGTCGTTACGGGGATTATCTGGTGTTTGGATACCTTTTATTGGGCCAAGCAACGGCGCGCTGCCGCCGATTTGGCTCTGAAAGAATACGATGCACGGCGTCGGCGGTTGACCGAAGAAGGTTTGAAGCTTGATCAAGGCGAGCGCGATGTGTTGGAAGCGCGCCTTTTGCAGCAGCCAACCTGGATTGAGTATTCCGGCAGCTTCTTTCCTGTCATTGCCTTGGTGTTTTTCTTGCGTTCGTTTTTGTTTGAGCCATTTAAAATTCCGTCGGAATCGATGGTACCCACTTTATTGGTAGGGGATTTGATTTTAGTGAATAAATTCACCTACGGTATCCGTTTGCCAATTATTAATAAAAAAATTATTGATGTAAACGATCCGAAGCGCGGTGATGTGATGGTGTTTAAATACCCGGTTGATAATTCAACGGATTACATTAAACGTGTGGTTGGCGTTCCGGGTGATAAAATTGATTATCATGGCAAACGCTTGACGATTAATGGCAAGGCATTGGCCTATCAAACCATGCCTGACTATTTGAATGATACCAGTTTGGATTCACCCCGGGATGACCTTTACTCGAAGCAATTTGTGGAAGATTTGAGTGGTGTATCGCATAAGATTTTGAATCGGGAACTCGCGCCATCGGTTTCTCCGAAAGGGGTAAGTAATTTTCCTGGGCGCGAAAATTGCCAGTATGATGAGAATGGCGATGGTTTTACTTGTACTGTGCCACCGGGAAACTATTTTATGATGGGTGATAATCGTGATAATAGTGCGGATAGTCGTTACTGGGGTTTTGTGCCGAATAAAAACATTGTCGGCAAAGCGTTTGTGATCTGGATGCATTTTGGGAATTTAAAACGAATCGGCAGCATTCAATAAGGGGGCTACAATGAAACGAGTGTTCTTGAGGCAACAGCGTGGGGTATCGTTATTTGGTTTGATTACTATCCTGATGGTGGTCGGTTTTGTGGGCTTGTTGGCTGCACAAGTTATACCGACCTATTCCGAATATCGTTCGATATTGACCGCTATCGCGAAAGCCAAAGAAGTGGGCGGGTCGGTGCATGAAA
>JBKJLF010000787.1:0-7390 GCA_046597185.1 Burkholderiaceae bacterium
GATCCGGGTTGCTGCCATAGCCCACAAAGGCCAGGGTGTACTGGTATTCGGGATTATCGCTGGTGCGCAATAACTGCATGCCCAGCACCTGAGTGTAAAAATCAATCGAGCGCTGTAAATCGCCCACGCGCAACATGGTATGTAAGATTCGCATAATTTCCTTGATAAAGTAGGGATGAGTCGGTTTGCCTACAAAGTATAAACGATCTGACGTTTTGTCGGATTTCAGGATCAATGTTTAAATTTAAACGTATTGTTGATGATGCGTTAAAAACACTATCACATTTGACAACTCATAGGACTTAATCCATAATCCGGCTCACTCGCATACAAGAAAATGAATTTTTTGGTTATTAAGATTTTCAAAAAAATCACTTCATATCATTTGATGACATACCGAGATATAAAACCAGGCTGGAATCCAAGCCACACAACTTCAAAAACTGGAGAGAGACATGTTCAAAAAATCACAATTTCGTTTGACCCACCTTGCCGCATCGCTGGCCATTATGGCTGCCGGGTTCACTGGCCAGGTTTTTGCTGCCGATTCTTTGATGGCAGAATTTAAAGGCCCCGCTTTGGCACAGGAGCAAGCCAGTCTGGTCAACCAATTGGCAGCCAAGCGTGATGCCCAGGGTCATGACAGTCGTCATGGCTTTACCTTCGCCAATCGCCACCCCGGTAGTGCAGGCACGCAAATCAACCGCATCCACCACACCTTTAAAGGCGTGCCGATTTTTGCTTCCGAATCGGTGGTGGTAACCGATGCCGCAGGCAAAATCGTCAGCGAAAGCGTGGCCGACCAGCGCCAGGGTTTGGGCCAGGCGGTCGCCGGTTCCGAAGCCAGCCGCAGCGCCAAAGCGGGTGTTGACTTGAATGTTAGCCCAACCCTGAGCGCGCGTAGCGCCATTGATATGACAGTAAAACGCCTGAACCCGAATGGCGCACACCATCATCAACCCGAAGCACAATTGATGATTTACCCCACCATCAAAAATGTGCGCATCGCTTCTGCCGTGAATAAAGCCGAAGCTGATTTGAATGCCATGGATATCGAACAAGTCGTCACCGGTCATGAGCTGGTGTATCTGGTCAAAACCCGCATGAAAGATGGCGGTAAATTGGCCTTCCATGATTCCATCATCAGCGCGCATGACGGTCGTGTGATCGAACAATGGAATGCCTTGCACACCGTGGCCGCCACTGGCAAGAGCTTGTACAACGGCACCGTGCAAGTAGAAAACAGCCTGAGCAATGGCGTGTATAAAATGCTCGATACCACGCGTGGCGTAGGTGGTAAGTTTGGCGGTTTTGCTGTCACCAACTTCAACCATGCTCAAAACGGCCCTGGCACACTCTATACCAATACCACCAGCACCTGGGGTGACGGTAAAAACTACAATGGCGGCAGCACTACCAATGCCAACGGCCAAACCGGCGCGGTCGATGCCATGTTTGGCTACAAAAATACCTATGACATGTATAAAAACGTGTTCGGCTGGAAGAGTTTGGACGGCAAAAACACCGCGTCCTATATCGGCATACATTTAAGTACCAATCTGGACAATGCCTACTATGACGATGTCTGTGATTGCATGTCCATTGGCGATGGCGGTAGCACCTCGTTTCAATTATCCGGCATTGATGTGATTGGTCATGAAATGTCACACGGCGTGACCGCGCACACTTCCAATTTGAACTATCGTGGTGAATCCGGCGGTTTGAACGAAGCCTCATCCGATATCGCCGGTGAAATGGTGGAAGCGTATAAAAAAGGCGGCGGGGCAGGCAGTGTGATTCCAGCCGTCAGCCCGGATTGGGTGTCGGGCAAGGAAGTGGCGCAAAACGGTGTGCCACTGCGTTGGTTCTACAAACCCAGCAAAGATGGCCGTAGTCGTGACGCCTGGAGTAGCACGTTGGGCAGCATTGATGTCCACTTTTCCAGTGGCCCGGCCAATCGCATGTTTTACTTCCTTGCCAATGGCTCAAACGCTACCAGCACCAGCGATTATTTCAGCAAATACCTGACCCAGGCACCCAAGGCCATGGTCGGAATCGGCAACGACAAAGCGTTCCGCATCTGGTTTAAAGCCTTGACCACCAAGTTTGTATCCAGCACCAACTATGCCGACGCGCAAAAGAAATGCGTATTGGCTGCCACCGAGTTGTACGGTGCGGGTAGCCGTGAAGTGATTGCCGTTAAGCGCGCCTTTGCGGCGATTAATGTGGGAACGGATGTGGCTGGTCAGTAAAAATCAGGTAATAAGTAAGATTTAACCCACCCCGTCAATTTGGCGCGGTGGGCTTTTTGCTTGTGCACCGCAATAAAGTGTGACAATCCCCGGGCAACCCGCTACAATGCAAGCTTTTTGCAAAAGAGAACACATGTCGATTCAATGGTATCCCGGCCACATGAATGCTGCTCGCCGTGAGGCGGCGGAAACAATGGAAAATACCGATCTGGTGATTGAGGTATTGGATGCGCGCTTGCCGCAAGCCAGTTGTAACCCCATGGTGGATCAATTACGCCATCAGCGCCAGCGCCCCTGTTTAAAAATCCTGAATAAAAGTGATTTGGCCGATCCCCAGGCCACCGCGCTGTGGATGGCGTATTACGCCGCGCAAAAGAATGTGCATGTGCTGCCATTGAGTTGTAAAAACCCAAAAGAAGTCGCGAAAATCCCCGACCTGTGTTTAAAAATCGCGCCGCATCGGGGTGTGCCAACCAAACCCCTGCGCATGATGATTATGGGTATTCCCAATGTCGGCAAATCGACCTTGATGAATGCCTTGCTTAAAAAGCGCGTTGCCAAAGTGGGTGACGAACCGGCCGTCACCAAAACACAGCAGCGTTTATATTTGGGGCAGCACATGGTGTTAGTGGATACGCCCGGCATGTTATGGCCCAAAATTGCCCACCCGAGCGACGGTTTAATGCTGGCCGCCTCGCATGCGGTGGGCACCAATGCGGTGGTGGAAGAGGAAGTGGCCTTCTTTCTGGCTGAACTGTTATTGCAGCGCTACCCAGGGCTGTTGCAAGCGCGTTATGGCGTCAGCCCAGAGCGGCTGCTGCAACTTGATGGCGTGGGCCTGGTAGAAGCGGTGGCGGAACGGCGCGCCTATCGGCTCAAAGGCGGCATTTTGGATTTGGAAAAGGCAGCCAGCACCTTATTGCTCGATTACCGCAGTGGCAGCTTGGGCCGAATCAGCCTGGAAACCCCGCAAACCCGGGAGTTAATGTTAATCGCCGATGCTGAAAAAGAGGTCAAGCGCGAAGCCCAGCGCGCTGCGGCTGAAAAGGCCAAGGCTGAAGCGGCCGCCAGCGGCAAACGTGGTAATTGATCTGGGCCGCATTTCACCAGCGCAAGCGGGATAAAAAATCATCTCTCATACTTTTGGACGATTGCAGTAAATAATCGCTTGCTGTATCTTTCTGTTTCACCAACAACAGCCGTGCAAAGTGACGTAATCAACGTGCCCAACGTGCGCTGAATCACGGGAAGGTCGCTTGCCCATCGGTTTGTACGCCTGGCGTTGGGATATAAATTTGCGGGGATTGATCCCCTATCCTACACTTATCGAAGAGACAGAAACATGACTAAAGCATTTCATTTCGTAGCACGCCCAATATTTTTATCCGTTCTGGTTGCCAGCGCATGCAGTGCCATGGCGGCTGAGCGGATTGAGCTGGAAACTGCGCTGGCAGCCAATCCTGCCATCAGCAACACCCTGGATGCCGCAACGGCACACAGCCTCACCGGCTTGAGCGTCAACGAATTGAAAGTGGTGAAAACCCGCACTTTGCCCAATGGCAAAATCGTCACCCGTTATCAGCAATTCCACGGTAATGTACCAGTCTGGGGCGAAAACATCGTCGAGCGTCGTGACAATGCCGTTGCACAACCGAGCTTGGTGGGTGGCATGTTGAAAAATCTGAGCCAGGATTTGCCTATCGTCAAGCCAACGCTGGATGAAAAAGCGGCGCTGCAAAAGGCAAAAAACCAGGCTGGCGCGCAAGTGAGCCGCAACGAACAAGTCAAGCTGTACCTGAAACAAGATGCAAATGGCGTGGCCTTTCCTTTCTATCTGGTGTCGTTTGTCAATGAAAGCGCCAACACTCCGAGCCGTCCGTTTTACATGATTCATGCCAACACCGGTGTGGTGCTGGAACACTGGGATGGTATTGCCCACGTTGATGGCACTGGCCCTGGCGGCAATACCAAAACCGGGCAATATGAATTTCAGGTGGGTGGCAAATATGGCCCCTTGAGCGTGACCCAATCGGGTAGCACTTGCGCGCTGGATAGCCCGAATGTCTACACCGTCAACATGAATAGCGGCACCACGGCCACTGCAACCCACACCTTCACCTGCCCACGCAACACCGTGAAAGCCATCAATGGTGCTTTTGCACCGATGAATGATGCGCACTTTTTTGGTAACGTCGTGTTCAATATGTATCAAAGCTATTTGGGTATTCGCCCGATCAGCCAAAAATTAAAAATGCGCGTGCATTACGGTAGTAGCTATCAAAACGCCTTCTGGGATGGTTCACAAATGACTTTTGGCGATGGTGGCACCACCTTCTATCCATTGGTTTCGCTGGACGTGGCGGCGCATGAAGTGAGCCATGGCTTTACCGAGCAAAATTCTGGCCTGGTGTATAAGGATATGTCCGGCGGTATGAATGAAGCGTTTTCCGATATGTCCGGTGAAGCGGCAGAATACTTTGCCCGTGGCACCAACGACTTCCTGGTAGGCGCTGAAATTTTCAAGGCCAGTGGCGCATTGCGTTACATGGGTAACCCGACGCAAGACGGTCGCTCGATTGACAATGCATCCAAGTTCGTCAGCACCATGGACCCGCATTACAGCAGCGGCGTGTATAACAAAGCCTTTTACAATCTGGCCAGAACGATCGGCTGGAACACCAAAAAAGCGTTCCAAGTCATGGCCCATGCCAATGATGTGTACTGGACAGCCACCAGTACCTTTGACGCTGGTGCCTGCGGTGTGGAAAAAGCTGCGACCGATTTAGGTTATGGTGCGGCAGCGGTGACGGCGGCCTTTAGTGCCGTGGGCGTGAGTTGCCTGGGTATTCCCGCCAATTCCACCACCGTGTTGACCAATGGCAGTGCAGTGGGCAGCATTGCAGTTGCTACTGCGTCATCGCGCATGTTTTCGCTGGCTGTGCCTTTCGGCAAAACCAGCTTGACCATCAAGCTCTCCGGTGGCACAGGCAATGGTGATTTGTATGTGCGCTCCGGCACCAAGCCAACCACCACTTCGTATGGTTATCGTTCGATTGGCACGACCAATGCCGAAACCATTACCATCTCCGCGCCAACTGGTGCTACCTGGTACATCATGGTTAATGGCACGGCCGCAGTGAGTGGTGCTTCATTGATGGCAACCTACCAATAAGCTGATGAGTCCCCCCGCATTGCTTGTGGGGTTTGCTGCAAAGTGTCGGCCTGATATGGGCCGACACGTTCAAGCAAGCCGGGTGTTTTGATGGACGTTCAGCGGTTTAGTCATCCAGGGCTTTTCTGGCGGCTTGTTCCGGGGTCAGACCATCGTAAAAATAATCGGTGAGTAATTCAATTTCGGCCTCGATATACTCTTGCGCCTGGTCCACCGTGGCACCGCCATTGACCAAATGGCCTTCAACTTCGATGCACCAATGAATCACGGCGAGGGTTTCTTCGTCGGGTTGGTCTTTTTTCTTGGCCATGCTGCTTATCCTTCAGGTTTTCGGGGTGACTGGCTAGTTGACTGGCTATTATCCTATGAAAATGAGATGGTTCCGGCGCTACGGCGATAAATATCCCCGCTCAAGAGTGGTTATGACAGTTTCTACGGCAACTACGGCCCGGGCCTGGATTACTACACACATAGGCAACCTCGAAATTTACTCGAAGACCAGAATCTCGCTGGACGATTCGGTGGGCGGGCATTCTGGACGCGCTGGAGCGTAGCGGTCTGGCCGAAAACACCATCGTCATTTTCACCAGTGACAATGGCGGCGAGCGTTTTTCCAATGTGTGGCCGTTCAGTGGCCAAAAGACCGAGTTGCTGGAAGGCGGGGTGCGGATTCCTTTCCTGATACGCCGCGCACCTTGTTTTGGCGCTACAAATCCAACACCCAGCGCGCCGTGCGGTCAGGTAACTTCAAGTACCTGAAGATCAATGGCAACGAATTTTTGTTTGATGTCGTGGTAGACCAGCGCGAACGTGCCAATCTGAAGGCCAAGTATCCCGAGGTGTTTGCCAATTTGAAGGCGCAGTGGGGCCGCTGGAATGCAACGATGGTGCCGATCACCGCTTCGGTGGCCAGCCATCACTTGACGCCAGCGGTGCAGGCGGATCGTTACAATCCGGATACGCCAGTGATTTTCCCGGCGGATTAAGTTGGATGATTGAGACGGGTTGGTGTTGCCGGGCCAAAATAGCGGCCTGCCGACATGCCACCCGTTTTCAAACCTGTAATAACTTCAGCAATGGGTTTGGGTAGCCGCAATCAGCACCATGTTGATATTACTTGGCGCGCTGCCTTTTTACCGAAAACGAAAGCAGACAATTATAGGGCACCTTCACCGTGCCAATGCCATCGATGGTGGTTTGCTTGATCAACACTTCCTCGACATCGCGCATTTGTATCTGCACACCCTGTTTGTTAAAGGTTTCGGCAAATTCGGCAAAGACTTTGCTTTGCGTTAACAACTTTTCCACAAACAGATTAGGCAGATCACGCGGATGCTTGGCCAGAACGCCGCGTTTTGCATCCCATTCTTTTGCGTGCGCAGCGGCGCGCATCAAGCGCAGGGAAAGTTCGGTATCGGCTTCGGTTTGCTGCAATGGCCCCCATTGAAAGCCGAGTATGCCTTGCAAGTCATTGGTATCGGCCATCAATTTTTTCAGTAAAGCGTCCCAGTACGGTTGGCGTGCGCTAGCAGCCTGTCGCGGTTAGCGCAAAAATTAGTTGGTATAAACTGACTTATGCCATAGTATTTAACTACTTTCAGTAATGCAAGCCGATTTCGTTCATTTTTGTTGTGTTTTTACCTTGTTTTTTGCTCATTTTCCTACTTTACCCAAATTTTGGGCGTAATGATGCCATACGCTTCAAATTCCACGCCAAGCAAACCAGGGTCCATTCACCCGCCACCTTGTCCAAACCACGCACAGAGAACTGTCTGAATCCCATGGCTGACTTGATAATGCCAAACACGGGTTCAACGGTTTGCTTGCGCATCTTGTAGATGGCACGTCCCGTTTTGCTTTTCAGGGTATGCGCCATCTTTTGCGCAGGGCTTGCATTCTCAGGCAAGGGCTTGGGTTCAGTGTGCCGCTCACGCCAATCCGGGTGGTGTTTATCACGCCCCACTGC
>JBKJLF010000796.1:0-25281 GCA_046597185.1 Burkholderiaceae bacterium
TTTCACTGTTGTGCACCTTGAAATGAAAGCCGCCTGTCAGCTTGCGCAGTTGCACATCATACAACTGCGCTTCACCGGTGCAGGAACCGCTGGTAAACGACAGCCCTTGAATTGATGCGGGTTTTTGATTGCTGATACGCAGTACCAGAATATAGCGCAAATCGGTGATGGTATCGAATATGGCTTGCACCGCAGCACCATTGTCCGGTTTTTTGCCATCGGCCAGATTGCCGTCTTTGAGCAAGGCCAGGGTATTGGCCAGCGGTTTGTCAAAGCTGATGTGAAAATCCGGCAGGTCGGGCGGCAGGCCAACAAAGTGCTCCGGCCCCATCACTACGGCGTTGGTTTTTTCTTCTGACGGGGTAAATGACGGAGCCGGGCCTTCCAGTTTGATGTCATCGCCTTGCAATCGGGTGTTGGCACGCACCAGCTCGGCAATCGCCGCGATCGCAGTTAATTTGGCTTGCACTGCCGCGCGCTGTTGCTCAATGACTTTGCCTGGTGAGGGGCCGCATCCGGTGATGAACAGAATCAGGCTAATGAATAGCAACTTTTGTGGCGCGCCGATGTTTTTCAACATGCTGATCCCCTTTTATTGACACCGATTGGTAAAAATGCTGGCCGCATTGCCTGCGGCCAGCATTGATTCTAACGGAAATTTCAGGAGATACTACGTTTTTCAAATCAAAACAAAGGCGTAAGTTGGTCGTTTTGGTATGGTTTTGTTGTACCAGGCGTACGGGGCCATCACAGCAATATGGCCCCGCAGCACAGGCTTACAGCGATTTAGGCTCAGTATTATCCGGCTCGGCGACGGTTGCTGCGTCAATCGATTCGGGTTCAACCACTTCAGCAGCTGATTCGCTCTGTGCCACTGCGGTATCAACGCGTTGCTCCAGCGTGGCAACCGGGGTTGGTGTGGGCGATGGCGTTGGCGTAGGCGTTGGCATGATGATTGAAGGGCTACTATCACCACCACAGCCAGTTAATACTGCGCAATACGCGAGGCCAAGTGCCAAGCAAATAAACGATTTTTTCATGATGTTCCTTTATTTAAACATTGACCTTGGATTATTTAGCAAGATTGCCAGCCAAAGGTGTTTTGAGGTAAGGGAAGCTTGCATCGAACGACGTTTCGTCGAGGAAAGCACCATCAGTAAAATCGATCGCGCCTGCAGGTGCATCGGCAGGTGCACAAGCAATATTGAGTGTACACAAGCGACCCATTGCAACGCGTAACACGATATCGACTACGTCATCGCCAGGGCGACGGCCATTCGGGAAGCCGGCGCTATCGCCACCGATCACGCCCAGACGTTTTTGCGAGCCAATCGCCGTTACCGGGGTGGTGGTATTCAAACGCAGCATTTCTGAGGCAACCACATTGGCGGGTTTGTTAATGGTTGGAATACCGGTTAAAAATGCAGCGATCAAGTCATTGCGTGGGAAATTGGTCGGTGCTTTCACGCCAGCGCCAGAAAACAAGGCTTCCACCAGGAAGGGGAAGGTTGGATTGGTCACGTAGTCGATAAATTGACCATCGCCAGTCGGTTTGCTGTGGTTAAACTGGTCTTTATCTTTCAAACCAATCACCACTTCATTCACCAAAGGCATACCCAAACGCGAAACCTGGGTCCATGCGCCGCCTTCTTTGGATGCGCTACCGGTTTTTGGCGTTGGGTTGATCAAACGGCCCTGACGCACGCTGGCGGTGGTCCAACCACCAATCACGGGTTCCGTGCCATTGGTCAGGCACGCGGTCGGCACTTCCATTTCAATCGACGTGATGTTTTTATCGGCCAGCGAATCTTTTTCGTCACGCTCGGCGGTCGGGCTAAACGCGGTTGCTGGTGCCTTGATATTGATCAAGTCGAAGGTTTGGCCCAGGTTCACGGCAAAGGAATCTTTGCGCTGACCCACAAACACTTTGCCGGGCGTGGTGCAACCAGGAATGTTGACCGAATAAATGTGCTGGTCGGCATACGCTTTATAGTTAGGGATCGATTTGGTGCCAATGTTATCGACCGGTTTGTCAAACACCGCGCTGCCGCCATTGGCATTGGTAACGGCGCTACGAGTGCCAGTGCGACGGTCGCCGCGTACCACAGTGATGCCATAGGTCTCACGCACATTCAAGCCAGCCGGGTTGGGTTTGTCGATGGCACCGCTATTAATGATCAGAGGAATCGATACTTTCTTGCCGCCAACGGTAAAAGTATTGTCGGCGTTGGTATTTTTGAAACGGAATTGGAAGGTGATATCTTCTTTGCCGTCACCATTGTTATCGATATGGATTTCATACAAAGCGTCTTGATCCATGGCAAAATAATTCGGGCCGCCGTAGGCATCTTGCAATGGCACATAGTTGGCGATCACTGTCGTAAATGCACTACGTCCTGCTTCATAACTTTTAAACATGTAAAAATCGGCACCATCCACTTTGGGCATGCGTGCAATAAAGGGTGCTTCGCGATGGCTGGAGGCTTGAGCGGGTACCAGTGCTGCCAAGGTGGAAACGGCAAGGGCGATGGCGCTTAAACGAACGAAACGTGTGGAAGCGATGGCTTTGTTAAACTTTTTAGACATTGTTTTTCTCCGAGATGGTAAGTATTTAAAAGAAATTTCCGTTGTTAATCAATGGTTTGCTGAGATACATAAGTACATAAAAAATTGCATTTCATTGTTTTATCAGATAGCTTGCGTTACAATCTGCTCCATTCCTATCTGATCCAGTCAACTGCTGGGCGGCTTCAAGAAAAAATTTACATTTGAAATCAGCACCCACATTCATTGATACGCAGGCTTATTCAAAACGGATTCAAAATGTCAGAAAAAAATTTAAAAATTCCTCAATTAGAGCAAAATCAGCTGGCAACATGGCTGGCGGGGGTGGCGCGGCAAGATAAAACGGCCTTTCGGGCGCTATATGATGGCAGTTCGACGAAACTGTTTGGCTTTGCCTTACGTATATTGATCAAACGCGAATGGGCGGAAGAGGTGTTGCAAGAAAGCTATGTCAGTATTTGGAATAGCGCATCGAGCTACCAGGCAGGCTTGGCTTTACCCATGACGTGGATGACGACCATTGTGCGCAATAAAGCATTTGATTATTTGCGGAAAATGCGACAGGAGGGTAATACCATCGAGATTGACGCCGAAAGTTATGAAGATGGCGGCATGGGCAGCGTTTTGGAAACCTTGGCCAGCAGTGATGCCGGCCCCGGTGACGTGCTGCAAATGACGCAGGATGCCCATGCTTTGGCGCATTGCTTCAGCCAATTGCAAGGCTTACATCGGCAAGCGATTGCGCTGGCGTATTATCATGACCAGTCGCATAGTGAAATAGCGGAGCAATTAAAGCAACCGATGGGATCGATTAAAACCTGGATACGGCGCGGCCTGGAACGTTTGCGTGGGTGTCTGACTAAAATGGAGAGCGTATGAAAATTGCACATAAGCCAGAATTGATAGAACGCTTGGCGGCTGAATATGTGCTTGGTACGCTAAAAGGCGGGGCGCGTCGTCGATTTGAAATCTGGATGAGTCAACATGCGGTGATCCGGCGCAGCGTGGCAGAATGGCAGGATCGGATTCAACCTTTGGCCGAGTTTGCGCCACCTGCACCAGTGCCACCTGCTGTGTGGAACCATATTGAGCAGCAACTGGGGTGGCGTGCCAATGAGCGTGCCAATGAGCATGCCAATGAAAAATCGGTATGGCAAAAAATGCTGGATAGTGTGTCGTTCTGGCGTAATTTGGGCATGATCAGTACCGTGGCGGCGGCCTTGATGTTGGCCGTGGTATTGCAAAAACCGGCCAATGTGGTGTTACCCGTCACTTCGTATGTGGCGACGCTCAGTAATGATCAGGCGCAAACGGTGGCGGTGGTGACGGCTGATGCCACGCGCCGACAATTAATGGTGAAATTGATTGGTGGCCAAACCTTGACATCTGAGCAAAGCTTGCAATTGTGGGCGGTGCCCAAGAAAGGCAATCCGGTATCGATGGGGGTGTTGGCGCTGGAGCGGGCAAGCAATGGGCAGTTGGTGATGCCATTGCCAGATAACGTGAGCCCAGAATCGATTCCCTTGCTGGCGATTTCACTGGAGCCGAAAGGCGGTTCGCGTAATCCTAATGGGCCGAGCGGGCCGATTTTATCCAAGGGGGCCTGGGTGAGTTTG
This sequence comes from Burkholderiaceae bacterium, assembly GCA_046597185.1. GTDB lineage: Bacteria > Pseudomonadota > Gammaproteobacteria > Burkholderiales > Burkholderiaceae_D > CAMBDR01. Next base: position 4,182 of record JBKJLF010000796.1, read on the forward strand.
TAAAATGAGTTTGTAAAATGAGTTTGTAAAATGAGTTTATAAAATGAGCTTGTACCGCCTGTAATTCGATACCCAAGGTCGCGCCGATGAGTACCATGGCGTTTCCTTGGTGCACAAACAACAGTTCAATTAAGATGGCCCGGCTAGCGCGACAAGTTTGCGTTGATGCCCGGTCATTTTGCCATCATTTTTATCACGAAGTTCACCATGCCCACCATGCCCACCATGCCCACTTTGTACCAGCTTAAACCACGATTCCAACAATTACTGCGCCCTTTACTCGGTGCCTTACATCGCCGGGGCGTTTCGGCCAATTTTGTCACGATTTCGGCGTTGGTGGCATCGATTTTATTTGGCCTGGGTCTGGCGTATTGGCCCGGCGCAAACGCTTCGGGCATGTTAGCGCGCCTGCCATGGTTGCTGTTGCCGCTATTTCTTTTGCTGCGCATGGCGTTGAATGCGATAGATGGCATGTTGGCGCGCGAATTTCAACAACAAACCGCCCTGGGTGCGATCTTGAATGAATGTGGTGATGTGGTGTCCGATGCGGCATTGTATGCACCGTTTGCCCTGTTGCCTGGTGTGCACGGTGGCTTGCTGATGTTGGTATTGTTCTTGGCGACCTTGACCGAATTTGTCGGTGTGCTGGCTTTGTCGATCAGCGGCACCCGGCGCTATGACGGGCCCATCGGTAAAAGTGATCGGGCTTTTGTGTTTGGCGCACTGGCCTTGTTGTATGGTCTGGACTGGTTTTTGCCAGCGCTGTGGAATCCGGTATTGGCGGTTTTGGCGCTGCTGCTGGCATACACCGTTTTGGTGCGTGCGCGACGTGCTTTGCTGCCAATGTAGGCTACACTGATTCGCCAATTTGCCTGGGCTTGATCGTATGGTTGGCATGATGGTCATCATGTGGGTCACTTGCATGCGGATGGGGCGGTGCTTCCTCCGGTGCCGAGAGTGGCAAACGCAAAATAAACCGGGTGCCGACATGGAGTGCGCTTTCAACATGAATCGAACCACCCAGTACCACTGTGGCGAGGTTGTACACAATACTTAACCCTAAGCCACTGCCGCCCTGGCCAAGCTTGGTGGTAAAGAAAGGGTCAAAAATGCGGTGGATATTGGCCTCCGGTATGCCTTGGCCATTGTCGCTGATGATGAGTTCAATTTCTTGCGTCTCCAACAAGCTGGCGCTGATTTCGATGCTGCCCTGATCTTGGTTTTCAAATCCATGTATCACCGCGTTATGGCATAAATTGCTGAGAATTTGCCCCAGTGGGCCGGGGTAGCTATTCATCTTTAGATTCGGGGCGATATCAATCTCTATGGTATAGGCATGGCGCTTCATGCTGTTATTCATCAGCAGCACCGTTTCTGAGACCACTTCATCAAGCGCGAAATTGCGTCGCCGCACGCTGGTGCGGTCCACCGCAACTTGCTTGAAGCTGCCGATTAATTCGGCCGCCTTGGTCAGGTTGCGCACCAGCATTTCGCTGGCTTGCCGGGTTTGCTGCGTGTAGGAAGAGAGCTTGGTGCGGGTAATGCCACTTTCAATGGTGCGGTTAAATTCGAGGCTTAAATCCATCATGGTGCTGGCCACGGTAACACTATTGCCGATGGGGGTGTTGAGCTCGTGCGCGACACCTGCTACCAACGCACCCAGGGCGGCCAGTCGGTCGGAGCGCTGAATTTCTTCCTGAACGGTTTTGAGCGTAGCCATCGCGTGTTGCAGCTCCTGGTTGGCCAAATTCAAATCCTGGGTGCGGCTTTCGACGCGCTGTTCCAGGTTGGCGTTGAAATTACGAATTTGCAGGATTTGTTCGCTCAATTTTTCGCGCATCTGATCCAGTCCCACTGCCAGTTGGCCGATTTCGTCATGGCGCATTTGAACCACGGGTTCGACCAGTTCGCTGTTGGATAGACGGACCGTATCCTTGCCCAATTGGCGCAAGGGGCGCATTAAAAGCCATTCAAACAAAAGAAATAAGAGCAGGCATGAAGTGAGTAATTGCATTAGTAAGCCAGCACCGAGCTTGATGAGATTGGCCTGAAAATCGCGCTCGACCAGGGCGCGGCTCATTTCGATGGTAACGCGCCCAATGGGACTGCGCCCCGATTTGAGGATGCGTACTTCACGCACAATCGTACCAATGCGGCGTTGTGGTTTATTCGCCACCACGAACGGCTGCCCGTTCGTTTTCTCGGCCACGATGCTCACCACATTCGGGTTGAGCATGACCGAGTTAATGAATGTTTGCGCACCCACGGTATCGAATTCCCATAACTGAATCGCCATGGTTTGCTCCAGCATATTGCCATATTGCTGAAGTAATGAATCGATCCGCGCATCCATCTCACGCTGGTGGGTTTCGCGCGCCAGAATTGGGCCAAATACCAGGGCGGGTATGAGAATCCCGCAAACGATCCCTAAAATAATAACGCTTTTCAGTGACAGGGTTTTGGGACGTAATTTGTTTTTGATAGCGAAAAAAAAATCCATTTTAATTGCCGTTTGAGTATCGTTTTCTGGGAGTGCTGCTAATTAACGAACAATGTAGCTGTTGATAATATGTTGCTATAAAAAACTAATTTGCTGGCGGAATCATTGGATCTATTTTGACACAGTTGGTGGGGTTTGAACCATCGCGCAAAAAAACATGCGTGGGATTGATTCTGCCTGAGGCCCGGCAGAATCAGAAAAAGAAGGGGAGGTTGATGCGTTGGCAATGCTTAAGGTGTTTTGCCTTGAATCACGCCAAGTACCACGGAGTGTTCGGTGGCCCAGCTCGGCGTGGCCTTGCCCGGCCCGGCTCGGCCTGACGCGGCCCGGCCCACCATTTTTGCCGGATCAAGCCGGGTTAATGCGCCATGGACTTGTGCTTGATAAACATGGGCCATCGCGCCCAAGGCACCCGCCGCGCATACGCACAAGACAGTGAAAAAAGAAAAAGCTGAGCGGATCTCCATAAATTCTCCTGCATGAAAAATGGCATTGAATTGTGAAAAATAAATCAAATTTCCAGAGCGGGTATTTTTTGAAATTATGATTTGATGGTGAAGTATGATTGTTTTTATCTCAATTGTCCAGAGGTTTGTGAGAAAAAGCAGTTGTGATTCACTTGTGTTGTTGTAAAAGTACTCTTGCTGCATGGTGGTAGCAGGGCAGTTTGCTTGAAAGAGCTTGCTGATGTCGCTCATGGTATGCATAAATCGGGCAAATTTGCGTGGGTCTTGATCATTGTTCGGTAAAATTCGGCTATGATGACTGCTGCCAAAATATTGGGGAGTCAATCGGAAAAAGCGGAAAAAAGCGGGAAAAAAACGGGAAATAATATGAGGATAATATGGGAAAGCTGAGTACACATATATTGGATACGGCACATGGCAAGCCCGGCAGCGGGATTAAAATCGAGCTTTATGTGCTCGAAGCGGGTGTGCGCAGGTTGCTGTGGCAAGAGCTGAGCAATCAGGACGGACGCACCAATCTCCCCCTGCTGGAAGGCGCTGCGCTGGTGCCAGGGTGCTATGAGTTGGTTTTTGCGGTGGGGGATTATTTTGCCGCAATGGGCGTCGAGCTGGCGCAACCGCGTTTTATCGATCATGTAAGCCTGGCGTTCGGGATTGCCGATAGCAGCCAGAATTACCATGTCCCGCTGTTGGTATCGCCATGGTCGTATTCGACCTATCGCGGTTCTTGACGCGGCCTGTGATATGAATCGTTTTTGATGAAGAATTGATTAAATTTGATGACTGCGCGCCTGGTTTTACAACATATTACGAAGCGTTATCCGGCGGTACTGGCCAACGATGCCATTAACCTGACCGTGCAAGCGGGCGAAATTCACGCCTTGCTGGGTGAAAATGGCGCTGGCAAATCGACCCTCATGAAAATTGTGTACGGTGCGGTCAAACCGGACGCCGGACAAGTGTTCTGGAATGGCAAAGAAGTACATATCGCCAACCCGGCCAGCGCGCGCGAGTTGGGCATCGCCATGGTGTTTCAGCATTTTTCTTTGTTCGATACGCTCACCGTCACCGAAAATATTGCACTGGGCTTGCCCGGCAATACCAAACTGGATCAATTGGCGCAGCAAATCCGCACTACGGCGCAGCAATATGGCCTCGATCTGGAGCCGGAACGGCATGTCCACACATTGTCGGTGGGCGAGTGTCAGCGGGTTGAAATCGTGCGTGCCTTGCTCAGCCGCCCACAATTATTAATTCTCGATGAACCTACTTCGGTGTTGACGCCGCAAGCGGTGGAAACCCTGTTCAAAACCCTGCGCCTGTTGGCACAGCAAGGCTGTAGCATTTTATATATCAGCCATAAGCTTGATGAAATTCGCGCACTGTGCCATACCTGCAGCGTGTTACGGGGCGGCAAAAACAGTGGTACTTGCAATCCATCCCAGGAAAGTGCGGCCAGCCTGTCGCGCATGATGATAGGCAGCGAACCGCCCAAACTATCCTGTACTGAGCAAAAAGCTGGCCCAGTGTTGATGCAAGTGCAAAACCTGTCGCTGGCCAAAAGCCATCCATTTGCGACCGCGCTGGAAAACATCTGCTTTGATTTGCATGCCGGTGAAATTGTCGGCATGGCGGGCGTTTCCGGCAACGGTCAGGCCGAATTGCTGGCCGTGCTATCCGGAGAAGATGCCCGCGCTGCCAATAACTCGATTCAACTTCAGGGTAAGGCGGTGGGTAGTTGGGGGCCAGGTCAACGGCGTGAACTGGGTTTGGGCTTTGTGCCGGAAGAGCGCCTTGGGCGTGGCACTGTGCCCGATTTGGCTCTGGCAGAAAATATCCTGCTCTCGCACCAATCCAGCGCCACGGTGCAGCATGGCATGGTCAAGCGCGGGGTGTTGGCTGATATTGCCGCGCAAATCATTAGCCGTTTCCATGTGAAGGCGGGTGGGCCACAGGCGCTGGCGCGCAGCTTGTCGGGTGGGAATTTGCAAAAATACATTGTGGGACGTGAAGTCATGCGTAATCCGAAGGTGTTGATCGTGGCGCAACCCACCTGGGGTGTGGATGTGGGGGCTGCGGCACAAATTCGGGCTGAATTATTGGCCTTGCGGGATGCAGGTTGTGCGCTGTTGGTTATTTCTGAGGAGTTGGATGAATTGTTTGAGATTTCTGACCGTTTGCTGGTGATTGCCAAGGGGCGGGTTTCGCCATCCTTGGCGCGGCGTGATGCCAATGTCGATTTGATTGGCTTGTGGATGAGTGGCTTGTGGGATGGAGCCAGCGGTTCGAACAGTACGAGCAGCAATTCCGTGTCCGGGGTGGCCCATGCTTAAACTACAGGCGCGTGCCACACCTTCGACCATGATGTCGTGGCTTTCTCCGCTGTTGGCTTTGGGTTTAACGGTCTTGGCCGGGGTAGTACTATTTGTTGCATTGGGAAAATCCCCGCTGGCGGGTTTGTCGGTATTTTTCTGGGAACCGATTAAAGATGTGCGCGGTTGGTCCGAGCTGGGCGTAAAAATTGCGCCCTTGCTGATGATCGCGGTCGGTTTGGCGCTATGTTTTCGCGCCAATGTGTTCAATATTGGGGCGGAAGGGCAGTTGGTGGTGGGGGCTTTAAGTGGCGGTGCCTTAAGTTTGCTGCTGGAGCCACATCACGCGGGCGGCGCGTTCTGGATTAGCATGGTTTTGCTGGCGGGTATGGCGGGGGGCATGGCTTGGGCCGCGATCACCGCTTTTTTACGCGACCGTTTTAATGCCAATGAAATTTTAGTCTCGCTGATGCTGGTCTACATCGCCCAGTTATTGCTGCAATACATGGTGCATGGCGTATTAAAAGATCCTGCCGGCTATAATTTTCCGCAATCGAAGATGTTACCCGATGGCTGGCTATTGCCGATTTTGATTAGTGGTACGCGGCTGCATCTGGGCATTGTTTTGGCGCTGCTGGCCGCCTTGCTGGGGTGGATTTTTTTGAGTAAAAGCTTTGCCGGCTTTCGCTTGCAAGTCGGGGGCATGGCCCCCTTGGCGGCGCGCTATGCGGGCTTTTCCAGTCGAAAATCGCTGTGGATGTCATTAATGGCCAGTGGCGCACTGGCGGGCTTGGCCGGGGTATGCGAAGTGTTGGGGCCGGTTGGGCAATTGACCCCTTCCATTTCTCCTGGCTATGGTTTTGCCGCCATTATTGTGGCCTATGTTGGGCGTTTGCACCCGATTGGCGTGATTTTCTCCAGCTTTGTGATGGCTTTGTTTTATATCGGCGGCGAATTATCCCAGTCGCGCCTGGGCATGCCTTCCGCCATTACCGGGGTGTTTCAAGGCATTTTATTGTTTTCTCTTCTCACTTGTGATGTGTTGATCCATTATCAAATTCGCTGGAGCAAAAAACATGGATAGTTTGGCCCTTTTAATTGCCGCCGCCATGAGTGCCGGTACGCCCTTGATGCTGGCGGCACTCGGTTTATTGATCAATGAAAAAGCCGGCGTGGTGAATCTGGGGGCGGAAGGCATGATGTTGGTGGCCGCTATTATCGGCTTTGCGGTGACGGTGCAAACCGGCAGCGAGGCGCGTGGCTTTTTGGCAGGCGCGCTCACCGGCATGGCCCTGGCCGGATTTTTCGCCTGGCTGACCGTGTGGTTGGGCACCAATCAATATGCGACCGGTTTGGCTTTGTCGCTGTTTGGGGCGGGGGCTTCGGCGTATATCGGCATCCAGTTTGTCGGGCGCAGTTTGCAAAATGCGCCTTCGGGCGTGCCGTTTCTGAAAGATATACCCGTGCTCGGCCCGGCTTTGTTTCGTCAGCACTGGATGGTGTATTTCAGCTTGGCGTTGTGTTTTAGCCTGCTTTGGTTTATTAAAAAGAGCCGTGCTGGCCTGATTTTACGCGCCGTCGGCGAATCTCCCGCATCTGCCCACGCGCTAGGCTATAATGTGCGAAGTATTCGCTTAATGGCTTTGTTGTTTGGTGGTTTATGCTGTGGTTTGGCGGGTGCGTTTCTGTCTTGTGTCTACACGCCCTTGTGGGTCGAGGGCATGGTTGCAGGGCGCGGCTGGATCGCTTTGGCACTCACCACCTTTGCAACCTGGCGTCCGGTGCGGGTACTGGTGGGCGCGTATTTATTTGGTTTGGTGACGATTTTGGGCTTTCACGCGCAAGGTTTGGGGGTGCCGGTGGCATCTCAGTTATTGGCGATGTTGCCCTATGTGGCGACCATTGTGGTGTTGGTATTGATATCGCGCAATGCCAATGAAATCAAGTTAAATATGCCCGCTTCTTTGGGGAAAAATTTTAATCCAAACTCATGATGGCAAATTCATGGGTATAAACTAGGCCTGCACAGGCCAGGAAACAGCATGTGGAACTGAGGCAATTACGTTATTTTCTGGCGATTGTGGATCATGGCAGCTTATCCAAAGCGGCGGGGCAACTGTTTATTGCGCAATCGGCGTTGAGTCAACAAATTGCCAAACTGGAAGATGAGTTGGGCACCAGCCTGTTGCAGCGTAGTTCCAAAGGGGTGCGGGTAACTGAAAGTGGTTCGGCCTTCTACGCGCATGCGCAAACCATTTTGCAGCAAGTGATTAATTCGCGCAGTGTTATCTCACGCCATCAAACCGATAGCCCCAGTGGTACGGTGTCGCTGGGTTTGCCGCAAAGTGTTTCCTCGGTACTGGCCTTACCCTTGCTGCTGGCCGCCAAACGGGAATTGCCACGGGTGGTGTTGCAAATGAACGATGATTTGACCGACAATGTACTCGATCAGTTGCGGCAAGGAAAATTCAGTCTGGCCTTGCTCTATGATTACGGTCAATTGAATGAATTTGCGCGCAAGAATGTCATCAAGGAAAAAATGCATCTGGTTTGGGAGGCCAGTGATCCGAGGCGCCCGCCGGGAGGGCAAATTCGCCTGGGTGATATTCAAAGCTTGCCGCTGGTGCTGCCGGGTTCGCAATATGGGGTGCGCAAACATGTTGAGCGCGCTGCCGCGCAAAGTGGCTTTGTGTTTGATAATGTGGTGAGTGAAATTAATTCGCTCAATATCATGAAAAGTGCCATCATGGCCGAATTTGGCGCGGGAATTTTCCCTTTGTCTGCGGTGACGGTGGAATTGGCCAAGGGCAGGATGGTGGCGCAAGAAATAATTGAGCCGTATGTCGAACGGACCATCGCTTTATGTGCTTCGCGTAGTATATTAATGACCGCGGCCAATCGGGCCGTGTCTAAATTGGTCGTTAGCGTTATTCGCCAACTCTGTGTTACGGGTGAATGGGCTGGCGTGGAACCGATCTTCCACCACAATGTGAGTTTGGGGGAGTAGGACAATTTTTATCAAGTCACGACTATGAAAAAAATCAATCACCAAGCCAATCGCAACAAGCGTGCCAAACGAGCAAAAACACTCAAACACGTGCGTCTGGTGGAAGAAAAAGTGGGAAAAATGGTGCAAACGGCCGAGGGTGTGGTCAATACGGCGGGTGAAGTGGTACAAACGGTGGCGCATACTGCGGTGAAGGCCCCACACAAGGTGGTGGGTGAAATGGTCGGCGATACCGCAGCGATCATGCAAAAAAGTGGGGAAATGAAAGTTGGCTATGGCGTGGTGAGCGGGGTATTCGCGTTTGCGCTGGGTTTTTTATCCTTATTGGGTGTGTTCGCATTTATGTATCCGCAATATCTGACCACGCCAGAATTGCGCCATCAATATTCCGTGCCGGTATTGCGTCAGGTGTTATTTTATGCCTTGCTGATATCGGGGGTGGTATCGCTGGCCAATGTGGTGCTGGGAAAAAATCGGGGCTTGAATTTGGCGGCGTTTTGCTTTGTCGCCATCGCGGTTGCCCTGGGCGGTTCCGGCATCCCGGTGAAAGACTTTCCCGATCATACGCCCTATATCGGGCTTGACTGGTTTATTCTCGATTTGCTCGGTTCGACCCTGATTTTTGTGTTGATCGAAAAACTGTTCCCGCTGTACAAGGGGCAGGTTTTATTTCGCAAGGAATGGCAAACCGATATGGCGCATTTCGTCATGAATCATTTTATTGTTGGCCTGATTTTGCTCACCGTCAACTTTTTGATTCACCGGGTATTTGGTTGGATGGTACGCGATGGCTTTCAGGGCATGATTCAGGATATCCCCTTTGTGCTGCAGTTGCTGCTGTGTATTCTGGTGGCTGACCTGATGCAGTACTGGGCGCACCGTGCCTATCATGAAGTACCGTTTCTGTGGCGCTTCCATGCGGTACACCACAGCGCCAAAACCATGGATTGGCTGGCCGGTTCGCGCCAACATGTGCTGGAGCTGATTGTCACGCGGGTGGCGGTGTTGGGGCCTTTGTATGTATTTGGATTTGAAAAGTCGGTGATGGATGCCTATATTATTGTGGTGGGTTTCCAGGCGGTGTTTAACCATGCCAATGTGCATTTGCCTTGGGGTCCATTAAAGTATGTGATCGTCACGCCTGACTTTCATCATTGGCATCATTCATCCGATATCGTGGCGCTGGATAAAAACTATGCAGCCCATTACGCATTTCTTGATTATATCTTTGGCACGGTGGCCAAACCAACCCAGCCGTTTCCGGATAAATATGGCGTTGTGGGGGACTATATGCCGGATGGCTTCGTCAAGCAGCAGTTATTCCCGTTCAAAAAACAGCCCTAGGGCCGATGGGTCAGGCCGATGGGTCAGGCCGATGGGTCAGGCCGATGGGAAGGTCAATCGCCATCGGCCACTGTTTCACTCTACAGGTAAATTAAACCATCATTTTTCTGGCATTGGCTCATTTCATGTGCTATGATGTGTATATAGTCAATGAAAGGTACACATTATGCGCACAAATATTGAAATCGATGACCAATTAATGGCTGATGCCATGCGTTTGACGGGCATAGGCACCAAGCGCGAAGTGGTGGAGCTGGCATTGCGCGTGTTACTGCGCATTGAGCGGCAAAAAGATATCCGCGACTTCCGTGGCAAGTTCCAATGGGAAGGTGATCTGGATCAAATGAGGAGCGACAAATGATTATGGTCGATTCGAGCGTCTGGATCGATTATTTTCGAGGCCAGATTACCCCCCAAACCGATTGTCTGGATGCCTTGCTGTCGATGGAATTGCTGGCAGTGGGTGATTTGATCCTGACCGAAGTACTGCAAGGCTTTGCCAACGAGCGCGAATACAATCAGGCGCGCAAGCTGATGATGTCGCTGGATCTGATCGAGATTGGCGGGCAAGACAATGCACTGCTTGCCGTAAACAACTTTCGCACCCTGCGCGCACGTGGCATTACGGTCAGAAAAACCATTGACACCTTGATCGCGACCTGTTGTATTCAGCGCGACTTGGCCTTGTTGTATAGCGACCGTGATTTTGAGCCTTTTGTGGCGCATCTTGGCTTGCGTTGTGCGTTGGCTGAGCAAGCACGTAGTACCAATGTGTTTCGGGTACAGCAAGAGCGTGCGCCCTACCTGGTTTGAGGGGGCGCACCGTTTTTGCTCAAGCCATGGATCAAGCTATAATTCGCGCTACCGGGTAACGCCGCCATTCCGGTTCCCGGTAGCGCTCGCAATGGCTAAAAATAAAATCCAACACCTCGGATTGATTGCCCAGCAGATCCGGGTTGGCGATTTTCCAGGTTTCAAACTGGCTACGCAATGCTGGTTCGGTTTGCAACAGTTCAAGCGCATGGTCTTCAAATACGTAATCGGAATACGCTTCTTTCTTTTCCAGCACGCTATTGAAGAAACCCCAGCGGAAAAAACTGTCATGCGCTTGCGGTTCCAGCGTTTCGACGGCATAGCGGGCCTGGGGTTGGTTCAAGTCCAGCCAATAATCACCCTGCTGCAACATCACTTCTTCCTGCCTGGTAGCCAGTTCCACTTCATCATGAAACAGATGGCCTTCATACGGGGCGGTGCGGCTGACGACATGGGTAATGTGCCAGATTTGGGCCGATACGTTTTGCGTCTGCTCAAGCCGCGTCATTTGGACGCCATTCCATTGCAAACGCTCAATTACCGCACGCCATTGTTGTGGAATCACATAGGCCTTGGGGGCGCTGACTTCGATACGGGTGAGGCAGCGGTCAAAATGATCGATCTCTTGCTCCCAAACCTGATTGCGGTCATACGCCAGACGTTGGTAATTACCCAATAAGCTGGGCTTATAGACCGCAGCATAGCCACGAAAACGTAAGCGGGCAGGGCGTTTCATATCGGTTTCCCAGCACACAGGCCAATTGCTACGCGATTGCTGTTTGGCGGCCCGGCGAAGGGCTTGAATTTGCGCGCCATGTTGAACTGTAAATTCCAGGATCACCTGGAGCAAAGTGCGCATCGATTCATAACGATCCGCAAATGGTTTTAACATATGGGTTTCCGGCATAAAGCCGATGCAGTGGTGTAGCGCTGCATAACCGGTGGAAAAACGCGGTACTTCAAGAAAATCGGCAATGCCCTGGTCGGGGCTGGTATGCACCGGATTCACATACGGGCAAGTGGGCCAACCGCGTTGCGCCATCTCGTCATAAATGGCTGGCAACATGGTAGCGCGCAGGAATTGACCTAATTCACCGCCGAGTTTGTCTGGTTGGGTGGGAATTAAAGTCATCGTGTACGGGTAGTCGGCACCATTGGAGGTATGGGTATCGACCATCACATCCGGCTGCCAGGCGCTAAAAAACTGATTGAAGCATTGCGCAGCCAGGCTATCGCATTTAATGAAGTCGCGATTCAAATCAAGGTGCAGGCTATTGCCGCGAAAGCCAAAACTCTCCGGGCCGTCTTGGTTCACGCGGGAGCTGGTATTGCGGTTATGGCAGCCATCGACGTTATAAATCGCAATAAACAGATACACGGTTGGGCCTAGTTGGGCCAAATGCTCCGGTTTGGTGCAAAAATCACGTATTAAAGCCATACAGGCATCAATGCCTTCCGGCTCGCCCGGATGGATGCCATTATTATTGAAAAAGATTGGTCGACCTGCTGCCTGCAGCAGGCTGCGCTCAAATACGCCATCCCGGGTAAGGATGCCAGAATGAATCGGGATGCCGCTATCTGATACGCCAATTTGCTTAAATTGCAGGATTTGTGGGAATTGCCGTGCGAGCATTTCATAAAATTCGATGCATTCACGCCAATGAGTGGTTTGGTTTTGGTTGCCTCGCTCATAGGGCGTCAGCCAGGTATCAGATGTCAGTGTCATGATGAATAGGATAAACTAAGTTGGTAAAAGTATTATTATCTGTTTTGGAGATGGGTGCGTTCTGAAATCAGTATTTTTACTACGCTCAATTTTGGTGCATACTTCGCTTCGGACTACGTAAGTGGACTGTTCTCTATTTGATATTTGGCGGCACATTCGTGTGCCGCCCTTTTTTTACCAATTTCCCTTTCTTTAACAGATCAGTAAGCCGCGCAAGTCATTGACATTGGTGTGGGTGGGACCGGTGACGATTAAATCGCCCAAAGCATCGAAAAAGCCATGGCTGTCATTGTGATCGAGCAAATTCAAAGCATTTAAGCCCAATGCCTCTGCCCGTTGCAAGCTATCGGGGTGGAGGCTGGCTCCGGCATTGTTTTCGCTGCCATCAATGCCGTCGGTATCGCAGGCGAAGGCGTGAATTTCAGCCTGGCCCAGGGTTTGCCCCCGGGTTTGACTTTGTAGCGCTAGCCCCAGGCTGAGCAAAAATTCGGTATTTCGTCCGCCGCGTCCGCTGCCTTTGATGGTAACGCTGGTTTCGCCACCCGAGAGTAGCAGGCAGGGGCGCTCAAACGGTTGATGATGGCGCACAATTTGTTGGGCAATGGCGGCATGCATCTGGGCGATATCGCGTGCTTCACCTTCGATACAATCCGACAAAATATGGGTACGCCAGCCTTTTTGCGCGGCATACAAGGCCGCTGCCTGTAAGGCGTGCTGGCTGCTCGCGATAATGTGCGCGTGATGCCGGGCAAAATGCGGGTTGTCGGGCTTGGGTGTTTCATGTTCGACTTGTTCCAAATACATTTGCACCCGATGCAGCAGGGGGATTTGAAACTTTAGTAAAACGGCGCGGGCTTGTGCCAGCGTGGTATGGTCGGGCAGGGTGGGGCCACTGGCAATCTGACCGGGGTCGTCACCAGGAATGTCGGAAATTAAAAATGAATAGACCGGGGCCGGGCCGCAAGCCAACGCCAGTTGGCCACCTTTGATGGCCGATAAATGTTTGCGCACGCAGTTAATTTGTCCAATGCTGGCCCCGGATTTGAGCAAGGCACGATTGATTTGTTGTTTATCGGCGAGTGTGATACCGGCTGCGGGCAAGCTGAGCAGGGAGGAGCCGCCGCCGGAAATCAAACAAATCACCCGATCTTGCGCGGTGAGCCCCTGCACCTTTTGCAAAATGCGCTGGGCTGCCTGTACGCTGGCCGCATCGGGCACCGGGTGGGCGGCTTCAATCACTTCAATTTGTTGGCAGGATAAAATTTGCCCGTAACGTGTGACCACCAAGCCGCTATATTCGCCTTGCAGGTTACCCTGGCCCCAGGCTTGCTCAAACGCTTGCGCCATCGCAGCGCTGGCTTTGCCAGTGCCAATGACCAGGGTTTGCCCCTCGCACGGCGGAAGTTGGCGCAAAAACGGAGCCAGACAGTGCGCCGGATGAACGGCTTGCACTGCAGTTTGAAAAATTTGAGAGAATAATTCTCGTGCCTGATGTTTGTCCATCTTTGGATTATGCCACGCTTTGGCGCGGTTTTTATGTCATTTCGATGTCTTTTATCCCGGCCTGTGTTAGCCACTCTGTTGGTACATGGATTAAATCCGACGCTTCATCAATGTCGTGCAATTGCGCCAGTTCAAGATGACTTAAGCCGGGAACTTGTGCCAAACGCTGGCGGCTCAGTGGCATGACGGCATCGGTACTCCACGGCATATCGGCAAATAAGTCGGGGATATCCCGGTTCAGTCCGATCATGGCATAGCCGCCATCAAAAGTGGGGGCGAATACGGCGGCATGGTCGTGTAATGCATCCTGGTTTAAGGCCGCTGCTGCGTTTTGTAAATAAGCCGCATCGAGCATGGGTGCGTCGGTGCCCGTGAGTAGCACGCGCGGGTAGCTGCGCAGGGCGCGTATAAAGGCGCGATGCATGCGCTGGCCCAAATCGCCTTCTCCTTGTTCGGTCAGGCTCAGGCTCCTTCCCTGATCCATGTTCAAGCGCTGTTGTATTTCACCAAACGCGGGGTGGCTGGTATCGGGGGAGCAACACAACTCAACCGGGCCAAGCCGGGCGGCCAGCGCTTGTTCTACTGCGGCTTGCAACATGCGGCTTGCTAGTTGGGCAGCGGCTTGATTGCCGATTTTTTTGGCCAGCCGGGTTTTGGCATAACCGGCAATCGGCGCTTTGGCAAAGACAATTACACAACAAGTCATCGGTAAGCTTTCGCAATTGTGTCGGCCGAAACGCCGATCCAATAATAAAAACGCAGCCGCCACATTAAAAAAATGGTGCGCCATACGCCATGTTTTTCCCAGCGTCGACCCGAGGTTTGCACTTTTTCATGCAAGCACAGCGGCGCATGATGCAGGCGTTTTAAACGCTTGCAGAATTCTACGTCTTCCATCAGGGCTTGTTGTGGAAAGCCACCAACTTCCTGATACAGCGTTTGCGTGATGAAGATGGCTTGGTCGCCGGTGGCAATGCCAAAGCTTCGGCTGCGCCAATTGATCATGGCGGAGACGGTGCGCAGCATCCGTGGCTGGCCGATGACTTGTACGTCAAAGCGACCCCACTGGTGCGCAGATTGCGCCAGCCCTTGCAAAATCAGGCGGTCGGCCTCGGGCGGTAGCAGGGTGTCGGCGTGTAAAAACAACAGCACCGGGCTGCTGGCCGCCAGCGCGCCGCAATGCATTTGCACAGCGCGCCCGCGTGGGCTGGATAAAACCTGATCGGCCCATTCTTGCGCCAGGCTGACGGTGGCATCTAGGCTGCCGCCATCGACTACGATCACCTCGGCTCCGCGTGTGCGTAAGGGCGCGAGGGCGGCCAGAATGCGGCCAATTTGGGCCGCTTCGTTTAATACCGGAACGATAATGCTCAGTGTGCCGAATTGGTCGGGTGCCGCCATATACTCAACCGCGCCGCCAGGCTTGGTAACGCTCAACCCATGCCAATAATTTTTCTGGCGCATGGGCACGTTTCCATTCACCCGCCGCATATTTATTCGCTTCCGACATGGTGGGATAAGTATGAATGGTGCCCAGGATTTTATTCAAACCCAGGCCATGGCGCATTGCCAGCACAAATTCGGACAATAATTCGGCCGCATGGTCGCCCACGATGGTGACGCCCAAAATCGTATCTTTGCCCGGCGGCGTGAGAATTTTGATGAAGCCATGCGCGTTTTCATCGGCGATGGCGCGATCCAAATCATCAATGCCGTAATGCGTCAATTCGTAGGCGATGCCTTTTTCCTTGGCCTCAAGCTCCGATAAACCCACCCGTGCGACTTCCGGGTCGGTAAATGTGGCCCACGGAATGACCGAATAATCGACCTTGAAGCTGCGCAAATGGCCAAACAAGGCATTCACCGCCGCATACCAGGCCTGATGCGCGGCCGTGTGGGTAAATTGGAATGGCCCGGCCACGTCGCCGCAGGCAAAAATATTCGGGTAAATGGTTTGCAAATAATCGTCGGTTTCTACCGTGCGGCGCGGCGTGATGGGTATGCCCAGTTCCTCCAGGCCAAAACCTTCGGTGCGTGCCACACGGCCAACGGCGCATAACATGTCATCAAATTCGAGAATGATTTCCTGATCTTTATGTTTGACGATCAGGCGCTTGGCATCGCCCACTTTTTCGCAGCGTATCGCCTGGTGGCTGGTGAGTACCTTGACGCCATCGGCTGCCAATGCGGCGCTGACCAATTTGGCGGCGTCTTCATCTTCGCGTATCATCAGGCGCGGGGCCATTTCCACTTGTGTCACCTGTGCGCCCAGGCGGGCAAAGGCTTGCGCCAGTTCGCAACCGATGGGGCCGCCGCCCAATACAATCAGGCGTTTGGGCAATTCGGTCATTTCCCACAGCGTGTCGGAAGTGTAATAGCCGACATCGTTAATGCCGGGAATCGGTGGCACAAAGGGGCGCGCACCCGTGGCGATGACGATGGCGCGGGTGGTTAAGCGTTTGCCATCGATATCCACTTCCCATGGTGAAATAATGGTGGCTTTGCCTTGCACCACATCGACCCCGAGGGCGGTATAGCGCTCGACTGAATCATGCGGTTCAATCGCCTTGATCACGCGGTGGACGCGCTGCATCACATCGGCAAATTTAAATTCGGTATCGGCTTTGGCAATGCCCAGGCTTTGCGCTTGTTTGGCGCTGTGGATAAATTTGGCAGAGCGAATCAAGGCTTTGGAGGGAACGCAGCCAAAATTCAAACAGTCGCCACCCATTTTATGGCTTTCCACCAGTGTGACCTTGGCTTTCACTACGGCGGCGATATACGATGTCACCAAACCGGCGGCACCGCCGCCAATGACGATGAGATTGCGGTCAAATTTGGCGGGCTTGGGCCAGCGTGCATACACTTTGCGGCCCTGTACCATTTGCACGATTTTGCGCGCCAACAAGGGAAACAGACCCAACAACACGAACGAGCCAATCAAGCCCGGCGACAAAATACCCTTCAAACTGTCAATTTTTGCCAATTGTGTGCCCGCGTTCACATACACAATGGTGCCCGCCAACATACCCACCTGGCTAACCCAATAAAAAGTGAGCAAGGGGATTTTGGTCAAACCCATCAGCAAATTCACCAAAAAGAAAGGGAAGGCGGGCACCAGCCGCATCATGAACAGGTAAAACGCACCGTCCTTTTGCACGCCCGCGTTTATGGCGCTTAAACGATTGCCAAATTGCCGGTTGACCCAGTCGGCCAGCATAAAGCGCGAGGCAGAAAAGGCCAAGGTTGCACCAATACTGGAGGCAAACGACACCAGAATCGTGCCTGTCAAGAGGCCAAACAACGCGCCGCCAGCCAGGGTTAAAATCGCCGCACCGGGGAGTGACAAGGCTGTAACCACAACATAGATCCCGACAAACGCGCCCATCGTAAGAACCGGGTTTTGCTGGTAATACGCCTGGAATGAGGCTTGGCTCGATTTTAAATATTCCAGACTA
The DNA here is from genome assembly GCA_046597185.1 of Burkholderiaceae bacterium. GTDB lineage: Bacteria > Pseudomonadota > Gammaproteobacteria > Burkholderiales > Burkholderiaceae_D > CAMBDR01. Next base: position 21,312 of record JBKJLF010000796.1, read on the forward strand.
AAATATTGCCCCAGATTAAAGTGAAAAAAGGCGGCAACCAATGCCAGAATGACCAGGACGACTACTATTTTTTTACTATTCATGTTCGCTCCAAAAAACAAATCAGGTTTCAGGTTGCTGTCAGTTTGTTGTCATCTTGCTACCAATCCGCCACTAAGCTGCCAATGCACCACTAAGCCGCCAAGGCACCACCACAACTACTACCTTGCCCTGCGGTACAGCCATAGCAATGGTCGGCAATCGCAATCGGGTTGCCATCAATATCCTGCAGCAACAAATCGCGCAAATGGGGCGCTTGCGCGGCATCGTTGCGTTTCATTGGTAAGGGCATATTCAACATTTGATTGAAATCGCAATCATACAAATAGCCCTGATAATCAACGCTGACGGTGCTACGGCACATCACGCCATCCAGATTGGCGGCGCGGTAATTGTCTTTTAACAGCTTCATGTAGTCGGCAAACTGACCTTTGGAGATGAGCATGCTGCCAAAGCGCTGAATCGGCATGTTCGCTATCGCATACAACTGGTTGAATTCAATCCCGAAATGGGCGGCCAGTTCGCGTTTATAGTCCGCTTGCAATTGCTCTTGGTTCGGCGGCAGGGCCGGGCCTTGGGGGTTATACACCAGCGACAACGGCAACTTGCCGTCCTCATGGCCGTAACCGAGCTGGTTAAATGTTTGCAGCGCAGCAATACTTTTATCGAATACGCCGTCACCGCGTTGCTTGTCTACCCGTTCAGCCGTATAGCAGGGCAGGGAGCCGATAATTTCGACTTCGTTGTCGGCCAGAAACTGCGCCAAATCTTCATGGCCCGGTTCAAATAAAATGGTCAGATTGCAGCGGTCGATCACGCGCACACCCAAGGCGCGCGCGCGTTGCACCAGGCTTTTGAAATGCGCATTCATTTCAGGCGCGCCACCGGTCACATCAAGCACCTTAATCTGGCGCACTTTGAGTACTTCAACGACCAAATCGACGGTTTCCCCATCCATCATCTCGGTGCGGGTGGGGCCGGCGTTGACGTGGCAATGCTGACAGGTTTGATTGCATTGATAGCCTAAATTAACTTGCAAGGTCTCCAATTGGCGGCGCTTCATGGGCGGGAAATCAGTTTTGCGCAACAGTGGGTAAGTGGCGTGCATACGGTCTCTCAAAATGATGAATCTGTGCGGTAGTCGGCGTGATTTGGTGTTCCTTACACGCCGCCAAATAAATCAGGCGCATTTGGCGCGGCTCGATGCTGCCGTATCAGCGCTGTAAAACCGCAAGCCATGCCGTCTCGTGTTCGTTCAAATTTTCTGGTGGCGTCATCATCGAACAAGCCAGCGCGCTGCGAATTTCAGGCTCTTCATCTGGGCGCTGGTCATTCAGCAAGGTTTGCAACAAGCGGGTGGCCTTATCCAGGCTTTCGCGGTACAGTTCAAAAATCGCGCTCACCGTCACATGCTTGCTCGGGTCATCCAGCCAGCAATCATAATCGGTGGCAATGCCAATAGTGGCGTAGCAAATTTGCGCTTCGCGCGCCAAAAACGCTTCCGGCACATTGGTCATGCCGACCAAATCGCAACCAGCCTGACGCAAGAAATGGCTTTCCGCGCGCGTGCCCAGGCGTGGCCCTTCGACGCAGCCATAAGTGACATTATTATGCAAGGTGAGGCCCAATTTTTGCGCATGACCAGCAATCCAGTTGGTCAGATTGGTGCTGACCGGATTGGCGGTGGAAACATGAGCGGCCACGCCTTCGCCAAAAAAGCTGGAGGCACGGCGGCCACGGGTCCAATCAAAATACTGGGTGGGCAAGGCTAAATCGCCGGGAGCGATGTGTTCGCGCAAGCTGCCCACGGCAGAAATGCCAATAATTTGGGTGGCACCGAGCGACTTTAAGGCGAAAATATTGGCGCGATAATTAATTTCGTGCGGTAAATGATGGCGTTGCGAACCGTGGCGGGTTAAAAACAGGATTTCCTGTTCGCCCAATTTACCCTTGAGCACGGGGGCCGAAGGCAGGCCAAACGGGGTGGAAATGTCGAAGGTTTGCAAAATTTGCAAATCCTTGAGTTGCGAAACGCCAGTGCCACCGATAATTGCTAACATGTGCTCTCCAAAAAAGCAGGGGATGAAATAAGGTTAAAGGCTCAAGCTGGTAAGCCTGTAAGCCCGAATCAGGCTCCAATTGGCTGTCTGCCAGCTTGTTTATGTGATCCGAATGATAATTATCGACTATTATAAAGGATGGAGCGGTTTGCTTTGCGAATTACGCAGCCTTGTGTCGTATTTGTACCCGTCTTTCGAATTTATTTTTTTACTAAGGAAAATACATGAAATCCAGTATGCAAGCGATACAAATCAGCGCGCCCGGTCTGCCAACGGTATTGCAACTTTGCGAGCGCGCACTACCCGTGCCGCAAGCGGGTGAGGTCTTGATCAAAGTCCATGCCGCTGGCGTGAATCGGCCCGATGTGTTGCAGCGCAAAGGCATGTACGCACCGCCGCCGGGGGCTTCAGACTTGCCGGGGCTGGAAATTGCGGGTGAAATTGTGGCCTTCGGTTCGGCTGAAAGTGCGCTTGAGGGGGCGACTGAGGTGGCTACTGAGGTGGCTACTGAGGTTGCTACTGAGGTTGCTACTGAGGTTGCGGCAAACGCGGGTCTGGCTTTGGGTGACCAAGTGTGCGCCCTCGTGGCGGGTGGTGGCTATGCGCAATATTGCATTGCCCCTGTGGGCCAATGTTTGCCTGTGCCGCGTGGCTGGAGCATGCTGGAAGCTGCTTCCTTGCCGGAAACCCTGTTTACGGTGTGGAGTAATGTGTTTCAGCGTGCGCGTTTGGCGGCGGGCGAGAGTTTATTGGTGCAAGGCGGCAGCTCCGGCATTGGCGTGACCGCGATTCAATTGGCGCGCGCCCTCGGGCATCGGGTTTTCGCCACGGCGGGCAGTGCCGATAAATGCCGTGCCTGCGAAGCGCTGGGGGCCGAGCGCGGCATTCATTACCGCGATGAAGATTTTTCCGCCGTGGTGAAGGAATTAACCCAGGGGCGCGGTGTCGATGTGATTCTGGATATGGTTGGTGGCGACTATTTGCCGCGTGAAGTCGACTGCTTGGCCGACGATGGGCGGCTGGTTTTGATTGCGCTGCAACGCGGGGCCAGTGCGCCACTCGATTTGGCCCAGGTATTGCGCCGTCGTTTAAGCATTACCGGTTCCACCTTGCGCCCACGCGATGTGGCCTTTAAGACCGCAATTGCCAAGGAATTGCTGGAACAGGTTTGGCCTTTGTTGGAAAACGGACAAATCAAACCCGTGCTTTTCCAGATCTTCCCTTTGGAGCAAGCGGCGGCGGCGCATGCGTTGATGGAGACAAGTAAACATATTGGTAAGATTATGTTGCAGATATTGCCAAGGGAGGATGCGCATTGAGTTTCGCATTGAGTTTCGCATTGAGTTTCGCATTGAGTTTAATGAATTGGCAAGGACTAACCTGGCTTGTTTGCAGCCGCTTTTTCTTTCCAGCTCGCTGCACCCAACAACACAATTTGCAACTGCTGCACAAAATTTTCCGTCATCTCGTGTTCCAGCAAGGGTTGCTCCGGCGGTAGATCCAAAATATCAATCGCGGCGGCCAGCATACTCGTCACAATCAAACCACACACCATTTGCAAGCGTATGGTGGGCAAGGCCTGATATAAACCCAGGCGGCGAAAGTCTTGCGCCATTTCGTTGGTGAAATGGGTAATGTCGGTGCGAATGGCCAAGCGTAATAAACGGCTGCCGCCAGAGCGCTCGCCCGAAATAAATAAAAATTGCAGCCGGTTTTGCTTGACATAAGCCTGATACACCAGCACCGAGCGCCGCACCATATCACTTAGGCTCACGCCCGCCTGACGTGCTTCGCGCAGCAGGCGGCGCAGGGTGATGCCAGCCTCTTCCACCAGAGCCAACCCTAATTCATCGGTATTGCGAAAATGGCGG
>JBKJLF010000809.1:0-2641 GCA_046597185.1 Burkholderiaceae bacterium
GCTGATTTTGCGCCGCTCCAGGCCCAATTCTTTGGAATACCCAATAATCATTTGATTGACTTCATCCGAAGGGTAAGCCTTGCGGTCGCCCGGTTTGTAGTCATACCAACCCATACCGGTTTTTTGCCCAAAGCGCCCTTTTTCGCACAATAAATCCGCCGTTTTGCTATAGGTGACCTGTGGCTTTTCAACATAACGCCGCTTGCGAATATACCAGCCAATATCGTTACCCGCCAAATCGCCCATGCGGAACGGCCCCATGGCAAAACCGAATTTTTCCGCCGCGCGATCCACTTGCTCCGGCAAGCAGCCTTCTTCCAGCAAAAAGCCCGCCTGACGGCTGTATTGCTCAATCATGCGGTTGCCGATAAAGCCATCGCATACGCCCGAGACCACCCCGGTTTTCTTGATCTTCTTGGAGATACCCATCACGGTCGCCAGCACATCTTTGCCAGTTTCCTTGCCGCGCACCACTTCCAACAGTTTCATCACATTGGCCGGGCTAAAAAAGTGCATGCCCACCACGTCTTGCGGACGCTTGGTGAAGCTGGCGATTTTATCCAAATCCAGCGTGGAGGTGTTGGACGCCAAAATGGCACCCGGCTTCATCACACTGTCGAGCTTTTCAAAGACCGTTTTCTTCACAACCATGTCTTCAAACACCGCTTCGATCACCAAATCGGCCTGACCAATTTCTTCGTAAGATAAGGTACCGGTAATCAAACCAATCCGTTGCGCGCATTTTTCTGGCGTCAACTTACCCTTTTTCATGGTGTTTTCATAGTTATTGCGGATCGTCGCCAAGCCTTTTTCCAACGCTTCCAGCTTCATTTCCAAAATCGTGACGGGCAAACCGGCGTTGGCAAAATTCATCGCAATGCCACCGCCCATGGTGCCCCCACCAATTACCGCCACCGCCTTAATTTGGCGGCTTGGGGTGTCGGCAGGTACATCCGGAATCTTGGAAGCGGCACGCTCGCCAAAGAAGGCGTGGCGCAAGGCCTTGGATTCGGTCGACTGCACCAATTCCATAAATAAACCGCGCTCGAAGGCAATGCCGTCATCAAATTTTTGCGTAATACTGGCGGCCACCGCTTCCACACATTTTAACAGGGCCGGGAAAGGGCCCGCCATGGCTTTCACGGTATTGCGCGAGAACTGCAAAAACGCTTCGTGATTCGGATACACCACTTTGCTATTGCGTACCAGCGGCAAAGGCCGCACATCGGCCACTTTTTCAGCAAAGGCCAAGGCCCCCGCCATCAAGGCTGCCACGTCACCTTCAATGATTTGATCAAATAATTGGGTGTTGGCCAAATTCTCGGACAGCACGGTGGTACCGGAAACAATCATGTTCAAGGCCGTTTCCAGGCCCACCGCACGCGGCAGACGCTGGGTGCCACCGGCGCCTGGCAAGATGCCGAGCTTGACTTCCGGCAAGGCAATTTGCGCACCTTTCAACGCGACCCGGTAATGGCAACCCAGCGACAATTCCAAACCACCGCCCATACAGACGGTGTGAATCGCCGCAATCACTGGCTTGCTGGCCTTTTCCACCACATCGATCAAGGTATGCAGGTTGGGTTCAGCCAAGGCTTTGGGTGAATTAAATTCTTTGATGTCGGCACCGCCCGAAAAAGCGCTACCCGCACCGGTAATAATGATGGCTTTGACATTGCTGTCGCGCTCAGCCTGGCGTACACCCTCCACCACGGCGCTGCGGGTTGCATGTCCGAGGCCATTAACAGGGGGATTATTGAGGGTGATAACAGCAACACAGCCTTGGACTTGATAATCAGCGCTCATGTTGGTTCCTTTGAGTAAATGAATTGACAAAAATTAAATGAAAAAATAAATATAAAATAAGCGAATGACGAATGAAATTGAACCACGCATCGAACAATGGCTAATACCAAGTTCAGCACTATACCTTAAAAAAGAACGACCGTATTATTTTCTTCTGCAATTTTTCAACTTTGTTTTAAACTTCCAGCCATTCCTTGCGCAAAGCACTGTCGTTACGCAGTTGTTGCGGGCTACCTTCAAACACCACGCTGCCGTGGCCCATCAAATACAGGCGTTGCGAAATATCCAAAGCAATCGCCAATTTTTGTTCAACCAGCAAAACCGACACCCCTTTGTCTTTTAAAGTACGCAGGTATTGCGCCACCAATTCGACAATTTTAGGGGCCAAACCTTCGGTCGGTTCATCGATCATGATCAAATCCGGGTCACCCATCAGGCTGCGGCATAGCGTCAACATTTGTTGCTCGCCGCCCGAGAGCACGCCCGCCGCCACGTGCGCGCGCTCTTGCAAGCGCGGAAACATTTTATACATATCGGCCATACACCAGCGCGACTTGTGGCCGCGCTTTTCGCCCAGCAATAAATTTTGCTGCACCGTCAAAGTCGGGAAGATATCGCGATTTTCCGGCACCCAGGCTAAACCCTTGTGGGCAATTTCAAAGGTTTTTAAGCCCAGCATTTGCTCACCCTTGAATTGGATCGAACCGCGCGCCTGAACCTGGCCCATCACCGCTTTCACCATGGTCGAGCGCCCTACCCCATTGCGTCCCAGCAAGCTGACGATTTCACCCTGATCCACATATAAATTCACGCCGTGCAAGACATGGCTTTTGCC
>JBKJLF010000823.1:0-2803 GCA_046597185.1 Burkholderiaceae bacterium
CATCAGAGTGACACTCTGGCCACCTTGCAAGGCATCGAGTTGCTGGTCTGCGGGTGCGCTCTGGAAATAACGCTCATCAAAATCAGGCGGTAAGAACGGGAAAATGTTTTCTTGCCAATTGGCAGCGTAATTACCGCCAAAACAGGCGCGCTGCGCCCAATGGCGCCCGAGCGGCCCCAAGAGCTCATTGGCGCATAGGCTTGGTTCGGTTGCAGCACTGGTTGGTGGTGCTTGTAAGTGAGCCGTCACAATCTATTTGATAGGCAACTTACCGTGTTTTCCCTATGATAAGTTCGGCCACGTAATTGATTTGATAAAAAACGTCGCCTCACACAGGGGACGACGTTCAACTTTTAAAATCAATTACGACGTTGAACTTAGAGCCTCAATATTTCAACTTCTTTAGGCTTTTGTCATCCTTATTCCATCTACCTGCATTAAATGCAGTAATTGATTTTTGATCATCGTCTGCATTCAGAAATCCTGTAATAGCCACTCCATAGGAGAACAAAATGACAACGCCTACTGTTTCCCTTGGATCTCCGTCAGCCTTACACAAATTATTATATACTTGTCGTCCAGGCTCATTAAATACCTTAATGCCATTTATCTCAGTCTCTTGGAGATTTGGATAAAGACTTATTTCAAGAAGCTGACCAGAATCGCTACTAAAAACTAGCTGCAATCCATTATCACACCAAAAATCAGTTACCTCATCAGAAAATCTGCTTTTCTTGCTTCTACTTGGCAAGCCCAATATACGGTGAATATCTGACCTAGCCATCCCGAATTGCACGTCACCAATACCAACGTAGGGCTTTACAATATAATTTCTCATAATCTACACTTTCTATAAAAGACCATTTTTTTCCAAACATTTAAAGTACTTCAACATTTCAGACATGGCTTCGTTGTATTTTTTTTGCGCACCTAAATCTTTTGCAATTTGTCTAATATCTTTTACTTCGATAGCCATCGCCTTTCGCCACTTGCCTTGTTTTATTAATTGATCAATCATTTGTCTATACTGAATTGCTTCTCGCGAAGAACCATTGCTTGATGTCATTTTATGATCAGAAGGATTCATTTGAATGGTAGGGCCATCACTCCGTTTCAGTGGACTAACATCATCCGCAGGCATATGATGCGAATCTTTTTGGTCATTTTTTGGCTTACTCGTTTTACTATGTGCTCCGCCCCGATATGGCCCTTTTCCACTGCCTTGTCGCAAATGATCGCATGGACCTTTCTTTTTACTCTTGCTGGTCTTTCCCTTATGGGATCTCACCCCAGTATTGCCTGTAGTCGGCTTCCCTTTGTTCCTGACAACCTTGGTCGCAGTCTGCGTCACCTTCTTGGCAACCTGCTTCGTGCTCTCCTTGGCAACCTGCTTCACCCCGGTTTTCACCGCTTCCTTGACCACGGTTTTGGCCACCTGCCGCACGATCACCCGTGCTGCAACGGCAACCCCGATTTCAATCACTGCCCATGCAATTAATGGTAATGGCATCTGGCTTATCCGTGATTATTAGTGGTGAAATCACTGTCGCGACAGGCATTATAGCCTTCAATAAACACATTCATCGACCATGACCTGAAATAGCCCTTGCCCTTGATGCCCCCCGTCACCGCACCTTTTTTGAAGTTCTCGGTGGCCGGTTCGTTGTCGGTGCTGACTTTTAAAAACGATTTGTCGCGCTGCATGATTTCCTTTTTGTGAATAAAAACCGTGCGCGAGCCGTTGGTGGTGTCTTTGGCAAAAGCCGTGTTCGGGTACGGAATCGGTACGCCCACTTTGGCCGGATACGGCGGGCTGAAGCACACGTCCGGGAAATTGGCGATGGTTTTGCTGTCGCCTGCCTTGGCCACCACTTCGTGGCCGTTGGCAAATACTTTATGCCCCATGTTGTGCTCCTTCTGCTTGATTGTCGTCAGATGGCCCGATTGCTTGGGCAAGGTAGGTCTGGCTGTACTGGAACGCCACCACCATGGCGCTGCGGCGGGCATTGTCGGCACTGGCCAGTATCAACGCGGCGTTGCCGGGAATGTAGAATTTGCGGCGCGCTTCGAGCCACCAAGCCAATTGAATGCAACCGATGACGCTACCGGTTTCGCCCAGGCTTTCGGCAGGCAACCACAGGTGGGTGGCGAGGTTGGCGCGTTGCTGGGCCAAGGCGAGTTCTTCAAAGTAATAGTCTTCGCCGCTCACGGATGCGAGCACGCAAGCGATTTCTTCGGCGCTGGCATCGGCTTCTTTCAATGCAGCCTTGATGGCCGCTGCCATGCCTTCGCCGCGGAGCGGCAGATCATTTTCCGGCAAGGCTTTTTCGCACGCGGCACCGATGCCAAAGACCAGCAATTGCACATCGATTTGCGGATTCGGGCGCGTCACCAGCAAGGCACCTGCCGCTTCGCCGGGAATGAATCCGGCCCGGATGTCAGTTGCGAGCAGGCGCTCCTGCTCCAGATTGGCGACGATGGTGGCGCGGTTGAGCAGGCTGTCTGCCGCCACGATGAGGACCGCACCATGGCTTTTTTCGTAGAGCAAGTGGCGGGCATGGTTCATGGCAAACACCACGCCAACCTGGCCACTGGCCAGAATCCCGGAATCGGCGTGAAAGTGATGGCCAAATTGTTGTTCCAGCCCATCGAACAAAGCCGTGTCGAGATCCCGCATGCGGCCGGCCCGTTCAGTTTCGGCAATGCACAGCATAATCGGAATGTGGGGTAATTGCTGGGGCGTAAGGTTAGCGCTGGCCATGGCCTGGTGGATGGCGCTGGCGGCCATTTCGACCAGCTTTTC
>JBKJLF010000229.1:0-3480 GCA_046597185.1 Burkholderiaceae bacterium
TGCCAGCCTCTTCCACCAGAGCCAACCCTAATTCATCGGTATTGCGAAAATGGCGGTAAAACGCATTGGGCATAATATTGGCCTCCCGTGCGATTTCGCGTATCCCCAGGCTGGTGAAGCTGCGCCCCTCGCCAATCAAATTCAAGGCCGCCTGTAGCAAATTGGTGCGGGTTAAATCTTTGCGCTCACTGCGGCTTAAGGCGTCGAGCCGCCGCGCGCCGGGGCTGCTGCCGGTTAGTTTATCGGTCTGCTCGCTTGCCGGGTCGGCTGGCGAATTGGCAGAATCCGGGCTGGAGTGGGGGCTGTTCATGGCGATGGATTGAAGTATTGTGTACAAGCGTATCGTATCAGAGTAGTAAGCATTTATTGCCGTATTTCTGAAAAATAGACTGTAACATTCGAATGTTGCTTCTATTTTGTCCGAATTTTGACGAAAGTGATGGACATTGAGTGTACAACTGTACACAATACGCTCATGTTTTGAATCCACCTGTCTTAAGGAACTGATGATGCTGACATCTGCAAAAAATGCCGCTGCCCGAACCTCGCGCAGTTTAACCCGGTCCCAAGCCTTTTGTGCTGGTGCTCATGCCGTGCTAAGTTGGCCATGGGTAGAAAACATCGTGCATCCGAATGCGGTGGAAACGTGCTTGACGGCGCTACACCCGATGTGGTCACTCTCCAGCGTGCGCGCCAAAGTGGTGGACATCCGTGATGAAACGGCAGATTGCAAGACTTTCGTGCTGCAAACCAATGCCTTGTGGCGTGGCGCGCGTGCCGGGCAGTTTGTCTGGGTGATGGTGGAAATCGATGGTCGCCGGGTCGAGCGTGCCTATAGCTTGAGTCAGGTCGATGGTTTGCAGATTGCTAACAGCCGTATTGCGATTAGCGTCAAGCGTCAGGGCAAGGTATCGGGCTATCTGCATCAAACCTGGCAAGTGGGTACGGTGGTCAGTATCAGCCAGGCAGCGGGGGATTTTGTGTTGCCTGCATTGGTGGTGCCGGATAAAATCCTGTTACTCAGTGCCGGCAGTGGCATTACCCCGATGCTGGCTATGCTGGCACAGTTGCAGGCGCAGCATTATCAAGGCAGTGTGGTATTGCTGCATATTTGCCGCTCGCCCGAGCAGTTTATTTTTGGTCGGCGCTTGCAACAAATGGCGCAGCAATTCCCGGCTTTGCGCATCGTCACGTTTTTTAGCGCTGAGAGTGGCCGTTGGGACGCGAATAATTTGCCCGAGATGGTGCCGGATTTGGCCCAGCGCAGCACCTGGATTTGTGGCCCCGGCGGGATGATGGCGCAAATTGAGCAACTCTGGCACAGGCTGGCGATTGCAACACCGCTACACAGCGAGCGCTTTGTGGCCGCGCCCATTTTGCCAGTTCAAGCCTTGGGTACGAGTGTCGCGGTGCAATGCACCGGCAGTGGCAAACAATTTACCAGCAATGGGGCTGAGCCCTTGTTGCTGCAGGCCGAGCGCGTCGGTTTGACGCCCAAACATGGCTGCCGCATCGGTATTTGCCACTCTTGCCAGTGCATTAAAACCAGCGGCACGGTAGAAAACCTGCAAACCGGGGAGATTAACGCCGAACCGGGGCAATTAATTCGCATCTGTATTTCTGCCGCACGCTCTGAATTGGTTTTGGATATTTAATTTTACATGGAGAAACATCATGAGTTTTGCTAGCCCGGTCAAGTTGTCACGCGAGCAAGTAGCCGCGTTTGAAGTCGAAATTGAAGCGATTCGTCGTTCGGTGATGGATAATCTGGGTCAAGCCGACCTGGATCATATGCGCAAGATGATCAAGCTGTGCCGCATCAGCGAAATCAGCGGGCGCGCCTTGCTGCATTTTGGTGTGGGGCCGATCACCTGGGTGCTGGGGGTGTTGGCACTGGCCAACGCCAAAATTCTCGACAATATGGAAATTGGCCACAATGTGATGCATGGCCAGTACGATTGGAGCGGCGACCCGGCGCTCAATTCGCAAACCTTTGAGTGGGATATTGCCTGTGATGGCGAGCAATGGCGGCATTCGCATAATGTGATGCATCACACCTACACCAATATTTTGGGTAAAGATCGCGATTTGGGTTATTCCCTGCTGCGCCTGACGGAGGAGCAAAAGTGGAAGCCGCGCCATTGGATGCAACCGATTACCAATCTTTTGCTTGCCTGCGGTTTTCAATATGCGGTGGGCTCGCATGATTTGGAATTGGGGCGTTACAAATACGGCAAAATCAGCAAGGAAGAATTCAAGCCGCGTCTGGATCGGTTTTTGCTTAAGGTGGGCAAGCAGAGTTTTAAAGACTATTTACTGTTTCCGGCACTGGCCTTGTGGAGTGCGCCGCGCGTGCTGGCGGGCAATTTTGCGGCGAATTTGATTCGCAATTTATGGACGTATGTGATTATTTTTTGCGGCCACTTTACCGATGGGGTGGCAATCTACCGTGAAGAAGATACCCGCAATGAAACCCGTGGCGACTGGTATATTCGGCAATTGGGTGGTTCCAGTAATCTGGAGGGTAGCCGTTGGTTTCACATCATGAGTGGGCATTTGAGCCACCAGATTGAACATCATCTGTTTCCTGACATGCCAGCGCAACGCTACACCGAAGTGGCACCCAAGGTGCGTGCGCTGTGTGAGAAATATGGTTTGGCTTACAACACGGGCAGTTTGGCGAAACAGTATATGACGGTGATGAAGCGGATTATGAAATATACCTTGCCGCCCAAGACAGTGAAGTTAAGTCCCGCCTAAAGCGAATTCAGGTATGATAGCGCACCTTTACCCATTCCCCAAGCGCCATGCCTGATACCTTACATCCAGATTTAACGACTCCCGACCTTGATTCCAACGACGAGGCAGACTCTGGCCTCGTTCCCGACACCATTCAGGAGCCACGTCTATGGCGCGCCAATGGTTGGACTGCGCGGGTTATCAAGAATGAAGACGACGAAGGTTGGGCCGTGGCCATGATTCTGGATGGCGAATCGGAACCCGCCTTGGTTGGCCCCTGGACCATGGGGCGCGACAAGAAAAACCCCAAGCCGCTCGATACCAACGCCTTCAACACCCTGGTCAAGACCGCTTCCGAAGTCTTGCGCCGCGCCGAACAACATTTGCACGCCACCTTGCACAAAAGCATCACCGTCAGTGCCGGTGATGCACGCATCACGGTATTGCTCGATATCGTACCCGATGAAGATGACCCCTACGCCATCCTGAGCGCACAGGATGATTGCGGCGAGCCATTGGCCAAGGTGCGGGTTGCGCCCGATTTTAACTTGACGCGCCAGACTGCCAGTGCCTGGATCGAAAACGACTATAAGCGGCCACGCTAAGGCGATTGCGGCCGAGTTGCTCAGGATGGCCAGTTTTTTGTATTGCTATTTTGCGCCGCACACGCTTTGGTATTTTTCCGCAGCACGGCGCGCCTTGGTTTGCGCCTTGCTTTGTGCTTTGGCAGACCCCTGACTT
>JBKJLF010000242.1:0-4897 GCA_046597185.1 Burkholderiaceae bacterium
GGCGAAACGGGTATCAACCTAACCAATGTATTTATAACCGCCATGCAGCAGCGTGGCCTCGACCCGGTGCATGGTGTACCGCTAATGGTAATGCTAGACCCCGGCAGCGCTAACACCGGGGCTGTCTTTAAAAACCTGTGCCGCGCATTGCAAGTGCGGGTGCAGATTAACAAACCCGGCAATCCTCGCGCAAAGGGCCAGGTTGAAAACGCCAACAATCTGGTGGAGTGCAGCTTTGAGGCATCGTTAAAATTTGTCACCGTGAAATCGCTGGAAGACATCAACGAAAAAGCAGCCAAGTGGATGCGGTATTTTAATGGCAAACAGACGCATAGCCGTCACGGTCAAACACGCTATGCCAGTTGGCTAACCATCACCCAGCAACAACTGCGTATCGCCCCATCGGCGGAAGTCTGCCGCGAACTGGCCGTATCAGCGCCCGAAGAGCGCAAAGTGACGCCAATGCTCACCGTCAACTACCGTGGTACAGAATTTAAGGTAGACACCGTGCCGGGCGTGATGGTCGGTGAAAAAATAATGATCGCCCGAAACGCGTATCGCGAAAACGGCGCGCAGGTGGTATTAATTGACGCCGATGGCCGGGAAATTTACCACGTTGTGGAACCCGTTATTGCAGGTTATATGGGCTTCCCCGAAGGTGCGCCCGTCATCGGCGAACGCTATGCCCGCTTTGCGGACACGCCCGCACAAACCAACGCCAAAACGCTGACCCGCTTTGTGACTGGCACCGACACCGACACCGCTGCCGCTGCTGCAATCAAGGCAAAATCGTTGCCGTTTGGCGGCAAAATTGACCCCTACAAACATCAGGACGCAACCAACATGCCCGCCTATATTGCTAAACGTGGCACCGAGATGGGCATTACCGCCCCCATCACCGTCATACCGCCGATGACGCACATTGCTGCCGCCATGGCACTCGTAAAACGCGGGGTGGCGATGAACCCAGAACGTAACAAACAACTGCGCGATTGGTATCCTGCGGGCGTACCTGAATCGGAACTCGATACCATCATCAACAAATTTACCCTACGCGCCAGCTTGCGCGTGGTGACCGGGGGCGTGGTATGAGCATCACGCAACTATTGCAGGCAACCCAAACCAGTCAAGCCGCGCTGGCGGCGCATTGCGGCGTCAGTCGCGCAACCGTGTCGCTACTCACCAAGCGGGCAGAATGGCCCAGTACGCCCGCTGTGGCTGCAAAACTGCGGGCCAATATCATTCAGTTTTTCATGGAAAAAAACATCGAGCACACCCGTATTACCGCCGCTTTGGCATCGAAGCAAAACTCACCGGAGATCGAAATGCTTTTACCCAAACAAACACTGGCTGCCGCAACGCTAGCCCATTTTAAATTGCCCAGTAACCCGTTTGATGCAGACATAACCGAAACGGCAGACGTATTCATGTCCGGCACCCTGCGTCAGACACGGGAACGGCTGTGGGACGCAGCCCGTAATGCCGGGTTTGTGGCACTCATCGGCGAATCTGGCAGCGGCAAAAGCACGTTGCGGGAGGATTTGCATGATCGGATAAAACGCGAAAACCAGCCGATTATTATCATCGAACCCTACGTTTTGGCGATGGAGGGCATGGACAAAAAGGGGGCCACGATGAAGTCCGGGCAAATCGCGGACGCCATCATCCGCACGCTGAACCCTAACGCCACGCCCAAATCCACGCCCGAGGGCAAATTCAATCAGATGAAAAGGATGTTGGAACAAAGCCATGCTGCTGGCTACAAGCATGTGCTGCTGATTGAGGAGGCCCATTGCATGCCGCTGGCAACGCTTAAGCACCTGAAGCGGTACCACGAACTCAAAACAGGTTTTGCACGGCTCATCGGCATCATTTTGATTGGGCAAACCGAATTAGGCGACGCGTTGAACCCCAATAATCCTGCGGTTCGGGAAGTGGTGCAGCGCTGCCAAGTGTTCGACCTGCCACCGCTAGGAGAGCAGGTTGGGGCATTTATCCAGCATAAACTGGCCCGCGCGGGTGTCAGATTTGACGCGCTTTTTGACGGCAACATAGACGAAGCGCTACAGCATAAATTGACCCGCACAACCAACGGGAAAAAATCGCAGACGATCAGCATGTGCTATCCATTAGCTGTGCAAAACTACCTGACCATGACGCTGAATTACACAGCAATGATCGGGATGGAACGTTGCACGCCAGAAATCATCCGGGACGCAACATGACAATGTATAACCACCACCTCACCCTAGATGAATGTAAAGCCGCAGTCGAAGCGGCAGATGTCGAGCAGCAAGCAATATATGGCCACCCGCATGACTATTGGGAAATTGATACCACGATGTATGACAAAGGGGGCGATCGTGTTGTTGTGTCGGGCATCTGGGAAGACGAAATATGTGACGTGCTGTATGCGCCGGAGCTAGGCACATTTTTAGGACAATTGGGAGACGGCACGATGTTCTCCTCGAACAATGCCGTCCTCGATGACGAGCCATGGTTCCAAGCCATGCTCGCGTTTTTTTATAGTTTCAACCAACCGAAAAAGGCATAAAATGGCAACCGCAAAATTGAAATTGAAAGCAGCACAGGGGTGGGTCGCGCAGAGCCAAGGGGAGGCCGCAGACGGCATCCGGCAGGTGGGCGATTTGACACGGCAACTCACCCGGTTGCGGACCGCGATGAACGATGAGATCGGCGCGATCACCCAGCGTTATGAGCCGCAGATTACGCTGGTAACAACCGAGTTGGCGATGCGCACAAAGGGCGTCCATTTTTGGTGCGAAGCCAATCGCGCACTGCTCACCGATGGCGGCAAAACCAAAACCGCCAATCTGGTTACAGGGTCGGTCAGTTGGCGTTTAGCGACGCCATCCGTCACCGTGACCAAGGTGGACGAAGTGGTGAAATATTTGCTGGCCAACCCGGAATTTGCCCGGTTTTTACGCCAGAAACCGCAGATCAATAAAGAGGCGCTGTTGCTGGAGCCAGTCGTCGCAAAAACGATTCCCGGCATTACGATCAAACCTGGCGACGAGGGGTTTGCCATCGAACCCTTTGAACAGCAGGTGGCAGAATGAAAGCCGTCCTTAACTTTACAGCGGCATTCGCGCCGCTGGTCGAAGCGGGCACAAAGAAGCACACGATACGCGCCAAACGCGCTGATCAGCGCGACCCGAAGGTTGGCGACGAACTGCGGCTCTACACGGGCCTGCGTACAAAACAGACACGCTTGCTGCGCAGCGCCTATTGCTTTTATGTGGTGCCAATTTGCATACAATATTTAATCAAACAAATGTACGAAAATGGGGTTTTGATTGAAGAGCCGTGCACTTTAATTTGGGTCAATCATACGCTTTTTGGCGATGACGAGGCAGATGCATTGGCCCGCGCCGATGGATTTGACAACAGTGCGTCGCTGGCTAAATTTTTTGAAAACAGCGAGGGCCTGCCGTTTGATGGCTTACTCATCGGCTGGGGCATACCCGCATACGCCGGAGGCCACCATGGCTAAACCAACCCGCCCACCATGGACACCTGATCAAATTAGACAGCATGAAATCAAGCTCATACAGATTGGCCGCCGTCAACTGTATTTGGATGATGGCACTTACCGTGCCATGCTGCGCACGCATGGCAACGTGGCGTCGTCAACAGAACTGGACGCAGCAGGCCGGGCGGCAATGCTGGCCGCATTGGTCAAGGGTGGATTTGTCGTCAGACCCCGCCAATCCGCGCCAACAACACCCGCCGTGCCCCAGCGCGACGCCGTGTATGATCTCATGGTGTCGCTGTGGGATCAGTTGCATGCAGTCGGGGCCGTGCGCCTCAACAATGAGCATGCTCTGCGCCATTACATCGCTCGGCAAACAGGGCTTTCAGCGTATCAATTTTGTAGCAGTCAACAATGTACAAAGGTGATTGAGGCGCTCAAACTGTGGCTAAAACGCGCGCAGGAGCAGGCATCAATTGCGCAGCACAAAGGAGCAGGCAAATGACCATTGAACCCTTGATTTTGCCGGACAACTACCCGGAGGTATTGGCGGACATCGCCCGCGAAGTGCACACCAGTCTAATCGCCACACCGGGCCTGAATATTGCCTATCAGCGTGCCGCAGAAATTGCGCTGTCCGTGGCCGAGAGGGTACGCGCCAACAATGGTGGCGTCTCCACGTACATCCCGCGTGGGGTCAGCTATTTAGCGAGCATCCGCGACACGGAAATGTACGCTAAATTTAACGGTGTCAATTACGTGGAATTGGCACGCGAATATAATTTGACCGAAATGCGGGTGCGGCAGATTGTAGACGCCATGGCCGCAGCCGAGCGCAAAACACGCCAACAGCCTTTATTTTCCGACGCGTAAAAACGGGCCGCTGTGGCCTGTTTTTGCCCAATCTGCTATGATGCTACCACCCAACCCAAACAAACCCCGCCTACCCCGTTTATAAACGTCCTACAGCGCCCTCCCGTTTGCCTGCCACATCCACAAACCGCCATCCACACCCAAAAAAAACTAAAGTATTTTAGTTATGCAGCCGCACAGGCTGGCGCATCATTGCTGCATGAAAACGCTAACCCCAACCCAAACCACCCGCCCAATTGAAATATTTAGGCCCGGCACATTTGTCGCCATGAACGGCCAAAAATATTCGTTTTCGGCGGAGCAGGTCGCTGAAATCGCGGCATCGTACAACCCGTCGTTTGCGGATGCGCCCGTGGTGATAGGTCACCCCAGCCTGACCGCGCCACGTTATGGTCGGGTCGCTAGCCTAGCCGTCAATGACAGCGGGGTCCTGTGTGCGCAGTTGGAGCAGTTGGTGCCGGAATTTGCCGACGCCGTCAGGCTCAAACAGTACACCAACGTATCGGCAAGCCTGTTTCTGCCCGATTCACC
>JBKJLF010000294.1:0-3062 GCA_046597185.1 Burkholderiaceae bacterium
AGCGGCAAAATGGATTTATTGCTGATGCCAAGTCAAATGATGTTGCAAATTCACGAATCGATTGGCCATCCGATTGAATTGGATCGTATCCTGGGCGATGAGCGCAATTTCGCTGGCACCAGTTTTGTTACACTCGATATGTTTGGTAAATATCAATACGGTTCGTCGCTGCTCAATGTGACGTTTGACCCTTCGCGCCCTGAACAACTCGCCAGTTATCGGTGGGACGATGACGGCAGTGTTGCGCAAAAAGAATTTGTCATCCGTGACGGCATTTTGCAGCGCCCACTGGGTGGTGCCATCTCGCAAGCGCGCGCCAATATGGAGGGCGTGGCCGCAGCGCGTGCCACCAGTTGGAATCGGCCACCACTGGACCGGATGTCCAACCTGAATGTGGAACCGGGCAGCAGTAGTCTGGCGGAAATGATTGCCTCGGTCGAAAATGGCATCATGATGGATGCCAATACCTCATGGTCGATTGATGATTCGCGCAATAAGTTTCAATTTGGTTGCGAATATGGCCGTCTGATACAAAACGGAGAACTCAAGGGCATGGTGAAAAATCCGAATTACCGTGGTATTTCCGCCACTTTCTGGCGCTCATTGAAAGCCGTTGGCAATGCCGACAGCGTTGAAGTGTTGGGTACACCCAATTGCGGTAAAGCCGAGCCATCCCAGGTGGCACGGGTTGGCCATGCCTCGCCCGCCTGTTTGTTTGGGCAAGTTGAGGTCTTTGGAGGACAGGATTAATGCAAGCTCATTTCAATGCTTATTTCAATGCTTATTTCAGTGCTCTTGCGGATTATTTACAGCAACAGGTTCAAGGCGCGGAACGCTTTACCTGCGGCATGGCGGGGGAAGAGTCGGATTTTGTGCGGTTTAATCATGGTTTGATGCGCCAGAGCGGCCATGTCAAACAAATGGAATTGAGCATCGACTGGATTGACGGTACGCGCCACGCCATCAGCAGCCTGACTTTATCGGGTGATTGGACCGCCGACCAGGATCAAATTGCCCAGATTTTGGCGCTGTTGCGCCAGCAAATTGCGGATGTGCCGGAAGACCCGTATTTTATGATGGCCACCGAAGTGTATTCCACCGAACATGTGGTGGCTTCGCGTTTGCCTGCCACCTCGCTCATCCTGGATCAAATTTTGGCGGTAGCCAAAGGTTATGATTTTGTCGGGTTGTTGGCCTGTGGTTCGCAATACCGGGGTTTTGCCAATTCTTATGGCCAGCGCAATTGGCATGAAATTGCCAGCTTCAACCTCGATTGGAGTTTGTACCATAATGCCGACAAAGCAGTCAAAACTGAGTATGCCGGGTTTGAGTGGGACCCGGCCGCATTCCGTGCCCGCTTTGAGCAGGCAGCGCAGCAATTGGCTTTGCTGCAAAAAGCCCCGGTCAGCGTGCCACCGGGCGCTTACCGCGCCTACCTGACACCGTCGGCAATCCATGAAATCATGAGCATGTTTAACTGGGATGGGGTATCGGAAAAATCCTTGCGCACCAAACAAAGCGCGATGATGCGCATGCGCGATGAAGGGCTGTGCCTCAACCCCATGTTCAGTTTGTCAGAAAATACGCAGCAAGGTTTGGCACCCGGTTTTCAGGAAGATGGTTTTATCAAGCCGGCTTGCCTTACAATCATTGAACAGGGGCGCTTGGTCGATGGCTTGATTTCGCCACGCACGGCGCAAGAATACGCACTGGTTAGCAATGGCGCGAATGGCAGCGAAAGTATGGAAGCCATCGATATGGCAGCCGGGGATTTACCCTTGGATCAAGTGTTGGCGCAGTTGGGCACGGGCGTGTATATCAGCAATTTGTGGTACTTGAATTATTCGGATCGGGCTAATTTTCGTATCACCGGCATGACCCGGTTTGCCTCATTCTGGGTGGAAAATGGCGTGATCCAGGCACCGCTGAATGTGATGCGTTTTGACGATTCGGTCTTCAAATTGTTTGGCGATAATTTGCTGGCACTGACGAACGAGCGCGAAATGATTATCGATAGCAATACGTATGGGCAACGTGGTGTCAATAGTGCGTGCTTACCCGGTGCTTTGGTGAAGGATTTGATGTTTGTGCTCTGATGGCTGATTGCTTGGCTGATTGCTTGGTGAATGGGATATAAGTGAATGAGTAAAGCACCCTTATTTCGGAAAGAAGCACTGGAAAATCGCCACCCCAAATGGTATGGCGAAATTATACTGATGCGGCCTTTGTCGTTCACCGTGCTCACTGCCTGCGCCGGGGCGATTGCGGTGATCCTGTTGTTGTTTTTATTTTTCGGTACCTACACCAAACGCAGCACAATTGCCGGGCAACTGACCCCCAATACCGGGGTGATTAAAGTGTATGCACCACAAACCGGCATCGTCAAAGAAAAGAGAGTGCTTGAAGGGCAGGCGGTGAAACAGGGCGACGTTCTGTTTGTGCTCTCCAGTGAACGCCAAAGCAGCACGCAAGGTGATACCCAGGCCAAAATCAGCCGTCAAGTGGCGTCGCGCCAGCAGTCGTTGCAAGATGAAATGGTCAAAACCCGGCGTTTGCAGCAAGACGAACAAGCCAATATGCACAAACGCATTGCCGCGCTGGAAAACGAATCGAAAAAAATCCTGAATCAAATGGAAGGGCAAAAAAACCGCATGAAGTTGGCCCAGGATGCGGTCAGCCGGGCGCAGGAATTATTGGCGCAGCACTTTATCTCAAAAGAGCAATTACAGCAAAAGCAAGCGGATTTGCTCGATCAGGAGGGCCGTTTGCAAACCCTGGAGCGTGATCAACTGGCCATTGCGCGCGAGTTGGCTACGCAACAAGCCGATTTGGCCGCCGCACCCTTGAGGCAAGAAAATCAACTGGCGCAAATTGAGCGTTTGCTGGCCAGTACCGGGCAAGAGCTAACCGAGAGCGAGGCACGCCGTAGCGTCACCATTACCGCGCCGGAAAGCGGCATCGCCACTGCCCTCGGGGTGGAGTCGGGGCAATTGGTGGATGCCAGCAAGGTGTTGCTGAGTTTGGTGCCACAGCGTGCGCAATTGCTGGCCGAACTGTATGCG
>JBKJLF010000295.1:0-3549 GCA_046597185.1 Burkholderiaceae bacterium
CTTTCACCCGCGTGGATATTGGTGCAATAACTTAAGTGCGCCGCTTGCGGCAGAAAAGCCAAATTCATGCTTGGCCCTGCCGTACTGCGGCAAGCGGCAGCAAAGGTTGCGCTGTGGCTTGCCCTGCAGTTTGCACTGTAGTTTGCAAGCTGGTTTGCGCCATTTGCTGCAACCAATCAATGGCCGCTTGCACCAGGCTGGCATCGATGGTATGCACTTCCACCCCGGTGCCTACGGCCGCGAGCAAGGTAATGCACAATTGGCCGCCCAAATGCTCACGAAACTCGCGCAAACCCTGCAGCACCAGCAAAGCACCAGCACCAGCTTCAGCGCCTTCATCCTCACCGCGCGCCAATAATTGCTCATGCCACAGCGGCAAACCCAGGTGCGCCAGGACGCGATAAATCCGCAATTCTTCCCCCGCCGGCAACAAACCCGCCAACACCGAATAACGCGCATCCAGCACCAAACCAATGGCCACCGCCTCGCCGTGCGAGAGCGTATGCGCGCTTAAGCGCTCCAGCTTATGCGCAACCCAATGGCCATAGTCCAGCGGCCGCGCTGACCCCATTTCAAACGGATCACCCCCGTGCGCAATTTGCTGCATATGCAGCGTGGCCGAACGCGCAATCACTGCGGCCAATACATCGGCATCAAACGCCGCCAAGGCATCCACCTGCCGCTCAATTTGCAAGAAAAATGCGCGGTCGCGTATCAAAGCCACTTTCACCGCTTCCGCCAAACCCGCGCGTTTTTCGCGCACGGGCAAAATGTCGATAAACGCCGCATCGTTAATGACGGCCCACGGCGGCGCAAAGGTGCCGATCAGGTTTTTTTGACCCTGCCAATTGACCGCATTTTTCACCCCGACACCGCTGTCATCTTGCGCCAACACCGTGGTAGGGAAGCGAATATGGCGCACGCCACGGTGGAAAATGGCCGAGGCATAGCCCACCGCATCAAGCACCGCACCGCCGCCTATCGCCACTGAATACGAATGCCGATCAATAGCGCGCACTGACAAAGCATCCAGCAGCTTGCCCACCAGCAAAGGATCATTTTTACAGGCTTCACCGCCGGGCACCAACACAATTTCCCCCACCAATTCAATCGAAGCATGATGAAATTCGATATACGCGCGGATGTTTTGCAACAGCGCCGGCATGGCCTGCACCACGCTGGCATCCACAAACAACGCCACCCGGTGGCGTGCTTGTGGTTCGCGCAGGGTGAGTACCTGCAGTAAGTGCGGATTGCTGCGGTCGAACGCGTCGCGCGTGAAGACCACCGGAAAGCTATACTCGACGCGCACGCTTTGCTGGTGCCACACTGGTGCGGCAGCCATTTGCTCCAGATTGCCAAACTTGGGCAGATTCGCCAATTTCACAATAATCCCTTCACCGCATTGCGCATGATTGATTCGCCATTATAGGGCTGTTGAATACCAACCGGGAATATTGGGTCAATTCAGGGAAAGAATCAACAGTTTTGCGGTATCATCTGGCAAAGTGTATTTTTCACACACTGTTTTCCAAACTTCCCCAATAAAACCATTCACCGTGTTTTTCTTATGAGCAAGCCAATGCAGCCGCTGTTAATTGTCAATATTGTCGGCCTGACACCGCGCCACCTGGGCGCACTGACGCCACGCTTAACCGCGTTTGCAGCGCGCGGCAAGGTGGTGCCTTTGGCAACGGTCACCCCTGCCGTTACCTGTACGGTGCAAGCGAGTTTGATGACCGGGCTGGCACCATCAGAGCACGGTATTGTGGGCAATGGCTGGTTATTTCGCGACCTGGCCGAAGTGTGGTTTTGGCGGCAATCCAACAAACTGATCGCAGGGGAAAAGATTTGGGAGGCAGGTAAAGCACGCAACCCGGAATTTACCTGTGCCAATTTGTTTTGGTGGTACAACATGGCTGCCAGCCACGATTATGGCATTACGCCCCGGCCCATTTACAAAGCGGACGGGCGCAAATTGCCGGATTGCTACACCACGCCGCCCGCTTGGCGTGATCAACTGACGGCCCGGCTGGGGCCATTTCCGCTGTTTCAATTTTGGGGGCCAGCCACGACCATAAAATCCAGCCAATGGATTGCGGATGCAGCGAAACTGGCGATCAGTGAAAAAAATCCGACCTTGACGATGGTGTATCTGCCGCATCTGGATTACGATTTGCAGCGCCACGGGCCAGATCAACATCACCCGGCGGTACGGCAATCGTTAATTGATATCGACCGGGTGGCGGGGGATTTGATTGAGCATGCCCAACAAGCCGGACGGCGCGTGCTGGTACTGTCGGAATACGGCATTACCAGGGTGGACAGGCCCGTCCATTTGAATCGCCACCTGCGCGAGGCGGGTTATCTGGCAGTGCGGCACGAAGACGGCGGCGAATTACTCGACCCGATTGCATCGCAAGCGTATGCGGTGGCAGATCACCAAATTGCCCACGTGTATATCGCCAAACCGGAATTAATTGAACCAGTGCGCCAATTATTGGCCCACATCCCCGGTGTGGAAGGAGTATGGGCTGGCAGCGAGCGCGAAGCGCTGGGGCTGGATCACCCACGTGCGGGCGAGTTGGTGCTGATGGCGGACAGCCATTCTTGGTTCACCTATTACTACTGGCAGAGTGACGCCAACGCGCCCGACTTTGCCCGCACCGTGGAAATCCATCGCAAGCCCGGTTACGATCCGGTAGAATTATTTGTTGACCCCAAGATTGCCTTTCCCAAACTGGCGATTGCTTGGCGGCTGGCCAAGCGCATGTTGGGCTTTCGGAGTTTGATGGATGTGATTGGGCTCGATGCCAGTCTGGTCAAGGGTTCGCATGGTCGCCCGGTGGACGATGCACAAGATGGGCCGCTGGTCATTTTTGACCGACCCGATGCCTACGCAAGCCAGACTGGTGCCACGCTCAAGGCCACGCAGATCAAAACGATTGCGCTGGCGCAGATATTCCCCTCACACTCGATTCCGTAGATGTTTCTGTAACCCATAAAAACAAACCAATTGTGTAGTCCGTCATGTTGCGGCGCGGCGACACAATGAGGGTGTGGGCTCCTGCCGCCCCAAGTCAAGCCCTGCCATGTGCTTCTTGGATGATCGGGTGGGCAGCGATTGCTTAAGTGCTTGAGCAAACCAATCCAACTTTTCCCTTGGGTCTTCTGATGTGACGATTTCCTCCACCGTGGCCACGAGAGCTTCGACCTTGAGACGTTCGATCAGGCAACCAGCGGTGAGGCCGGGTTGTTTGTCTTTCAGGCGGGCGAATTGCTCGGGATGAAGCAGCAACAAATGGTCGCACAACAGACTCAGAATCACGCTTTGCTTTGATCCGTCCTCGCCTTGATGTTTCGCCAAATTGTCCCAGCCGTTATGAGCCTTCCAGTCCTCAAAAAAGACCTCGATCAACCATCTCAAGGTAAATACTTGGGCAATGTCGGTGTAGCGCCATGACAAGTCGCTGGCGACCAGATAGCGGTATTGCGTCTCCCCTTCATAGCGCAACGCCACGACAAAGCGCTTCTTGCCATGGGGTTTGA
>JBKJLF010000825.1:0-2531 GCA_046597185.1 Burkholderiaceae bacterium
GGCAAATTCATGACAATAACCGTTGAAATAGCGCCCGGTTTGGTTGACACGCATTAATTCAACGCACACCATTTTACAGATCACGTCTTTTAGCTCGATGCTGGCGTCGTCTGAAAGGATGGTAATAGTGAAAATAAAATCAGTCGAAACCGCTTCCACGGCGTGTAAATGATTAACTAAGAGAATGGCATCGGGGCCATTGTCACGCGGAAAATGCATCTTCAATAAGCGTCTGCCGCCATGATGTTTGATGAGTGAAGAAATTGTGTCGAATGCACTGGCCATGAGGGTGTCCCTAAATTATTGACGCCAAGAATTGAGCGAATAATTTTATCATTGGTTTGTGCTATTTTCAAAACTTTTTATTTCAATAGATCATACTTTCCTTGTGGGAATGGCCGATTGGTGATTTTTTTCGGGTTGAACCCTTAAAACCGCGCCGACCCGCGCCGTTCCGGCTGGGTTTGGTGTAAAAAACCCGTTAACACTTCAGGTGGCGGTTGGATGGCGATTTGTGACAGGATGCGCCCCACCGCGCCGCGATGGTAGCCGCCGTGGGTGACCACATGGGCCAGCATTTCTTCGCGCGTCATGCGCCCGGGCTTGCCGTCGGTGAAGGTGAATTCAATCGCTTGCGCCAATTGATCCGCATCCAACTGCGCGCTGTACCTGACATACCATTTATCCGAATTCATGACCGCTTCGCGCAGCGCGCCAAGCGCGGGCGTGTCGGGGGTGTTGGTGCCCGTGTAGCCGTGCCCGGTGCCAGTCAAATGGGCGGCGAAAATACGATCTACCACGTAGATATGATTCAAAATCCGCATCGCATTATGGCGTTCTGCTTCGTGTTGCACAGGGTTAATCGCCTCAAGCCTGGCAAACAAGGCTTCATTGGCCCACGCTTTGTACTGGTATAAAGATGAAATCAGAGAGTGTGCGCTCATACAGGAATAACCGATCATTTTAAATACAGTGAGCCTGTATCAATGCTGCATCCCACAGGAAAACCGTAGAGAGAGGGCGCTGCATTGGCAAAGATACAGGTAGTATATTGCAACGCAGCATTATAGGCGTTATTTTTGTAGTAAAGTTTTTTTGCTGTTAAAAAATGTTTTCTGTGTGGTAATTTGGCACTATTCTTTGGTTGCCGGGTGATGTGGCGGGGGGAGGGTGGCGCGCAGCACGGCTTCCAATTCGCTGGGTAAATATATCGGCATTTCAGCGCGCTTGAAATTTTGGATGTTGCGCGTGACAATGCTTTGCGCTTCAATATGGCGCGCCGCTTCATAGGTCACGGCGTCGTTGAAGTGGGTGAAACCATCGAGCAGGGCATCATCGAGCACACTGCGGTTGATGGGCGCGACTTCAAATAAGCCCAGTAAGTGGCGGATCGGTTCTTGCGGCGCGGCCAGCGTTTCCAGGGCCAGGGTGGCCAAGCTGCACACCGTGTTGGCCGCAATATAACCGATGATTTCGCCACGCTCAACCCGCGCTACCAACAGCGCGGCAATTTCGGCATGCGGTGCGCGATCGAGCAGCAGATCAAGCAAAACGTCGCTATCGAACAGGGTTCTCATGACAGTCCCGGATTAAAATGCCGCGTAAGGATTCGGTGATGGGCGGTAAGTGCTCATAGTGAACCGGGCCTTCGAGCTGTAAAAAATAATCGCTAACGACTTGCGATACCGATTTGCCCGCGTGTTTGGAATACGCTTTGGCATGTTCGATGACTTCTTCATCGAGTCGGAGAGTAAGTTTGCTGTGCATGATGGGCCTCGTTTGACGTATGCATCGAATTGAATGGTACGTCAAACCCAGTCCAATTGCAACAAAGAATTTCAGGGATTGAAAAAATTAATCAAACCATCGAGGCCGCAAAAATGCAATGCCACGCTGGCTTGTTGCCGCACCACGGGCTTGGCGCGGTAAGCGAGTGATAATCCGGCTATCGACATCATCTGTAAATCGTTGGCACCATCGCCCATGACTATCGCCTGTTGTGGCGTAAACCCCAATTGCGCGCTAATGCGTTGCACGGTTTGCTTTTTTTCTTCGGCATCGACGATCTTACCCAACACCCGGCCGGTGAGTTTGCCGTCTTCAATTTCCAGGGTGTTGGCATGGATGAAATCCAGCCCCAGGCGTTTTTGCAGCCGTTCCGTAAAAAAATTAAAGCCGCCCGAAACCAGGAGCGTTTTCAAGCCTGCTGCTTGCACATGTTTTAACATCGCTCCCGCCCCAGTGGATAGTTGCAACCGTTCGTCATACACACGTTGCAGCGCGCCAGCGTCCAGCCCTTTGAGCAAGGCCACGCGCCGCGTCAGGCTGGCGCAAAAATCGAGTTCGCCACGCATCGCCGCTTCGGTAATGGCCGCCACTTGCGGTTTTAAGCCTTGCATATCGGCAATTTCGTCAATGCATTCGATGGTGATCAGAGTCGAATCCATATCCATGGCCACCAATTTGAAATCGGCCAGGCGTAAGTTGGCGGGCAGGAAGTTGGCATCAATCGCGTGTTGCTGGCAAAGGGC
>JBKJLF010000310.1:0-4500 GCA_046597185.1 Burkholderiaceae bacterium
CCCCCCACCAACAACGAAACCCCTGCTGCGACAATTCCTATCAGGGCCACACCACCAAGGATTTTGTTGGCCGTGGCAACATAGCTGGCCATACTTTCACCCTTGTAGCGAAACAGATTTCGATGGCGGTCTCCCAGGGTATCGGTGATGTCGGCAATCGCATTGCCAGCACGATTCAGGTTGGTGGCCTGACCCTGTAAATAACTCACAAAATCGGTATCGCCGATCAGTTTTTGGCGTGAAGTATAGGGAATCAGGATCCGTGCGCTGGAATCTTCACCACGCCCCGCTCCCAGGCTGGTAATCAGGTCACGGCTCTTTTCTTGCAATACGCCAATCACCACAAACCAATTGTCGCCCAGGCTAATGCGCTGCCCGACTACATGGTCATTGCCATCAGGGAATAATTTTTCAACCACCCCGGCACCTATCACCGCCACATTCAAATGCCGGACAACATCGTCTTCTGACAAGAAACGCCCAACCACAGTATTATCACCATTAATCTGGTCGAAGTCATGATTGACTCCTTGCAGCCGTACACGTGCGGTCTTGCCATTTTTTGCGGCGAGAATTTTTTCAGCACCACCTTCAACCACGGGTGAAAGCTTGGCCACATAGGGTAATTGCCGCTGTAGTAAATTTTTATAGTCGGACGTGGTAATCCCGCTTCCCACGGCATCACGTTCCAGGCGCTCGTCAGACGAAAATGTTCTGAAAACCCAAAAAGTGCGCAATCCAAAGGTTTCAAGCTCGCGAAACACCATGTCCCGCCCCGATGAGGCAATGCTACTCACCACGATAATCGATGCGATGCCAATGGCGACGCCAAGCAGACTCAAGCCTGAGCGCAGCCTGTTATCCGACAGCGCCTCAAAGGCTTCTCCCACCAGTAAGTGAATTGGCAAACCCAATATTGATCGATTCATGAACAAACTCGCCCATCGGCCAACTCAACGATGCGGTCAGCATAGCTGGATAAGCTGGCATCGTGCGTCACCATGACCACCGTTCTGCCTTCGCGGCTCACGGCCCGCAACAAGCCCATAATTTCCTTGCCGGTAGACGAATCCAGATTACCCGTGGGCTCATCGGCAATAATGATATCGGGATTGGTCACCAAAGCGCGAGCAATCGCCACACGCTGTTGTTGCCCCCCCGACAATTGAGACGGCAAATGTTCCGCCCGGTCCGATAATCCCACCCGTTCCAACATTGCCAGAGCCCGCTCATTGCGCGCACTGGCCTTGATACCCTGATAAATCAACGGTTTTTCGACATTTTTCAGCGCGGTGTTGCGGGCAATCAGATTAAAGCTTTGAAAGATAAACCCTATGCGCCGATTACGGATCTGTGCCAAAGAGCGATCCGTCATCACTGCGACATCTTCACCGGACAAGCAATACTTGCCACTTGAAACACTATCGAGACAACCAATAATGTTTAACAGCGTTGATTTACCCGAGCCGGATTTGCCCATGATGGCCACAAATTCACCCTTGCCGATAAACAAATCAATGCCTCGTATCACCTCCAGGATGCCGCCGCCAACAAAAAAATTCTTTTCAATCTGCTGTAGTTCAATCATGGAGCATTGCCCCCCACAACACCCTTGCGCAACAACTGGTCGTCTACCGACACACCTGAAATCACCTTCTCAAATGTCGCATCACCATGCGTGGTTTGAATTGGTTTGGCTCTGACCCCATCTTTGGTCAGAACGTTGACGAATTTTTTATCGTCCCGGGTGTAAATCAACTCGCGCGGTATGCGCAACGCTGACGCATCTTCAAACACCACGAACTCAACATAAAGCTGCTGAGAAATACGTAAATCGGTGATCGGCTCCTGCGGCTCGACGATCACTTTTACCGCATTCTGGCGTTGCGCTGTGGCAACCATGCGCGCCACTTCTTTCACTCGCCCTTTTCTGCGCTTGCCGCCGTCTTCCTGGTCACTGAATACCACTGCCTGGCCCACTTGAATTCTTTCAATATCAGTGGCGTCAATATACGCTACCACAACCCGGCCAGATCCACCTGCCAAGGTGAGCATTTCGTCGCCCGCGCTCACAGTCTGTCCCTGCACCACCGGAACCGTGATCACCAAACCGTTGATCGGGCTCTTCAAATAGGTCATGGCGCGCCGCTCGCCAAGGCGCGCGATTTCAATCCTGGCCCGATCCAGGTCTTTCATCGTTAAATCTCGCTCCAAAATCTTTTGCTCCAGATCATAACGTGGAGAACTGCCGATCTCGACCAGCCGACGTAATACCTCCACGTCTTTATTGAGTGAGCTTATTTTGGCTTCAATCCGGTGTTGATCCACTTTACGAAGTTCCAGGTCAGAACCTTCTTGCAAGTCCTGCACTTGCAGCAAGGTTTGCCCCTGTTTCACCTCGCTACCCTCTTTCAGAGCCATTGCGGCTACCCGACCGCTCAAGGCCGAACGCATGACAAGCTGGTGATCATAGGAAACCGTCCCCTTGGAAACGATCACATCTCGCAATGGCCCAATGGTAGGGTGAGCAACCGGCGTGGGCCGAATATCCATCCTGGTGCCCCCCCAGTAACGTCCATACGATATGAACGCCCCCACGAACCCCGTCAAGGTCAGCAAGAATAACGCTACTTTAAATTTAGATTTTTTCAATTTTATATCCACCAATGCCAATCAAATAGTTTCGAGTAGCATGAATTACACCAATCAATAATAAATCCGCCGTAATCAAATACAAAAAACCCAGTATCACTGAGAAAACAAACAGCTCGCCGATCAGACGTAAGTTGCCCTGCGTTCGGTTGCGGTGCCAAAAGGTAAACACCAGCGCCACCAACAACACAGCGAACCAGGAGGGAAGACTCAAACACAAAGCCGACTGACAAACCACCCGCCAAACCAGTTCTTCATACCCGGCCGTCGATAGCGCCATCCAGGCCACTCTGGCGTGGCGCGTAGCTGGCTGCGCTGCCAGTGACATCCCGATACGGCGCAGGTAGTCTCCTGGAGCCATCGTCGTCGCACAAATCGACGCAAAAAAAACCAGCAGTGCAACAACCAGATCAAGCGGCAACGGTGGCCAGATCAGATGAATTGTAATGCCCCGGCTACCATTAAAATAATGGATTCCACCAAGCAATAGAATGATGCCATCAACTGCATAACCAATTCGACCAGATGTTATCGAGCGAACAACAATCAAAACTAACCAAAGGATTAAACTGGTTGCCATTGTATTAATTTTTTATCAATATGCTTCTTTAGTAGCGAATTTCCATACTGGTTAACGAAAGTTGCAAATTCTTTCTTCAAAATGCTAAACACATGCACATCGGTCGCCACCCCATCCTTGGTTTTATGCGCTCTCAACGTACCATCCAACTTGCCGCCAAATAAATTCAGGCGTAAGGATGCCGCATTATTGGCAAACACATAGCCATAGATTTTATTCAAGTTCAGATCATTAAAAAAATAATTATACATAACCACATTTAAATCCCCTGCCGCAATCTTGGAGCGATGCACCTCACTGGCGATGATATAAGAATATTCGCCGTGCCGATTTTTCCAGTCTATCTTGCACAGTATACCCAAACCAATGGCTTGGCCCGTAAACCGATCCTGCACCAAATAATATTTATTGCTGGAATAATCGTTGGCGTTTTCCTGTAACATATTTTCTGCCAGTTGCCGATAGTGTGCCTGATCCATATTGTGAGTACCACCAATATTATCCAAATAGGCGTCGCAAGCCAACCATTGCTCCAAACATGGGAGATCGCTAATCTCGGGCTTACGCACACTGACCACCAAACCGGATAAGTGAAATATCATGTCGAGTCCTTCAACAAACCATAGACCAGCAAATCGATATACCCACCGGCAATAAACACATGCTCGCGAAACACGGCTTCGCGCTCAAAGCCCAGCGCTGTCAGCAAGGCGATTTCACCATGCTCATGGGGAAAAACATACGAGTACAAGCGCTGAACCCGGCACGACTGCATGACCAAGGGCAAAAATCGGACGAGCTCATCATGGCGACTGTTGCCATACACCTGAATCCGCGCATGCCCTTGCGTCACATCCAGTGCATCGACCGCAACCAACAAGGCCATTTCCTGCTCACTGTCGATAAAATGCTGCACCGTTTGGTCGCGCAACATGACATTCAGCTCCGATGCCGAATAGCCGTGTATTGAGGAAAGTGAAAAATAACTGCTGCACTGCACATTTTCATATAACTCAATCAGGCGCGGTAAGTGCTGGACAGAAACAGGAATCATGGTGGTGTGCTTTCCTGAGTCGGGGCAAAACGCAACTGCTGGGTGGTCGCAATGCTATCCCAAAATTGTACCTGGGCCGGATCGATTTTAATCCACGACTCCATCAGATGTGCAATATTTTGGGTCAAACGGTGAATGCTCTGCTTACTGGTTTCTTCAGGGGTAAGCGGTTCCGAATATAAAATATCTTCGACCTGCACCGTCGGTCGCCCCG
>JBKJLF010000358.1:0-12933 GCA_046597185.1 Burkholderiaceae bacterium
GGTACAGGTACAGGTACAGGTACAGGCAGTAGCGGCGCAGGTGGCGCAGGTGGCGGTGGCGGTGCGGCTGGCGGCACAGGTGGTGGCGGTGGCGGGGCTGGCACTGGCGGTACAACGGCCCCACGGCGCGACCCACTCGTACTGGACTTAGATGGCGACGGCATTGAAACTACCAGTACCCGAGACGGCACGATCATTCTGTTCGACCACGACGCCGATGGCGTTAAGACCGGTACCGGCTGGGTCAAACCCGATGATGGCTGGCTGGTGCTAGACCGCAATGGCACTATAGATTCAGGCCGCGAGCTTTTTGGCGTGGATACGCTTAAGCGCAACGGCCAGTTTGCTAGCGATGGCTTTGATGCGCTCAAAGACTATGATGCCAACCAAGACGGCAAGATTGATTCGGCAGACAGCGTGTTTGCCAATCTACGCATTTGGCGCGATCTAAACCAAGACGGCATCAGTCAAGCCAATGAGCTGACTGCAATAAGTACCAATAGCATAACAAACAGCGGTGTAAGCTCATCAGCCGTGCGAACTGCCCTTGGCAACGGCAACATCCAAACCGCTGCGGGTACTTTTACCCGCTCCAACGGCAACACAGGTACTACTGGTGAAACCAATGGCGCAGCAGCTAACCTTGCCTTGTTAGTTAATACCTTCCACCGCACCTTTACCACTCAGATCACGTTGCCCGACCAAGCTAAATCGCTACCAACTTTACGTGGCTCAGGCTGCGTGCGGGACTTGAATGAAGCCATCAGTCTTTCAACCGCGCTGGGAAACTGGGCGCAGACCTACACCCAGCAAACTACCCGCCAAGGGAGGAGTATTTCATGAATTTTAAAAAAACTCAAATAAAAAACATGCTGCTTGCAATAATAATATTTATATTTATATCTATATTTTTTCATGCATTTAGATTGCCAAGTGATTACGCTGTAGAATCTGATATTTCCATGGCAATTGATGGTACTGGTTATTATTCAATTAAGCGTATTTTTCCACTTGCGACCAGTGTGTGTTTCTTTAACTCATATGCCACGCCCGAGCAACTAACGCATGATATATCAAATATTGGGGTTTTGGAGTTGAAAATGAAAGTCAATGATTTTACCGGAGTGGGGGATCACGTTTGGTGGATTGTTGGTATTAAATCAAGTGAAGTCGTTGGTATGGTAAGAATGAGCGGAAAGCTTAGGCTAAAAATTCGCACCGTTGAGTGCGTGAATACTGCGCGTTCTCAATTGAAATTTTTACAGTCAAATAAATATTCAACATTTGTTGAAATAAATTCAAAGGAGTAATAAATGATATGGCCTTTTATCGTGGGTGGTGCAGGATCAGTCGCTTTAATGAAGTTGTTTTCGGCTGAGGCAAATCAATTCTGGGGATCACAAACAGGTTGGAATGACGCCAGTGACGCATTTCGACATGCTTATGTTTCTGCGAGATTTGCTCAATATTTTGGCGAACATACCCCCAATCTTCTTGGTTTGATTAATGAAGGTGTGCATCAGAGTGCCGATCCACGCGACTCGGCAATGGACATATGGAATAACAGGGCGGGTTCGCGAATTGGAAGTAAGTATGGCTGGGGTGATTCAGATGCAGCATCCAAGATTGCGGCAGATGTTAAAAATGCCATAAATAATGGCGGAATGGTGATTGATTTCACTACCGATCCCCGTGTGAATGGTGGCGGAACTGGGACTGGCGCAACGGGTAGTGGTACAGGTACAGGTACAGGTACAGGTACAGGTACAGGTACAGGCACAGGCACAGGCACAGGCACAGGCACAGTGGCACGGGCGGCACAGGCAATGGCACAGGCGGCACAGGCAGTGGCGCGGGCGGCACAGGCAATGGCACAGGCGGCACAGGCAGTGGCGCGGGCGGCACAGGTGGTGGAAGCGGTGCAGTTGGGGGCATAGGTGGCGCGGGTGGTAGTGCTGGCGTTGGCGGCACAGCACCTCCGCGCCGCGACCCGCTCGTGCTTGATCTCGATGGCGACGGCATTGAAACCACTAGTACTCGCGACGGCACGGTCATTCTTTTCGACCACGATGCCGACGGCATCAAGACTGGCACGGGCTGGATCAAACCCGATGATGGCTGGCTCGTGTTGGATCGCAATGGCAACGGCACCATCGATTCGGGCCGCGAACTGTTTGGTGTTGATACCCTCAAGAGCAACGGCCAATTGGCCAGCGATGGCTTTGACGCGCTCAAAGACCTAGATGCCAACCAAGACGGCAAGATTGATTCGGCCGACAGCGTGTTTGGCAACCTGCGCATCTGGCGCGATTTGAACCAAGACGGCATCAGTCAATCCAATGAGCTCACCACACTCAGCGCCAACAACATCACCGGTATCGGCATTAATTCAACAGCCGTGCGCACCGACCTCGGCAACGGTAATGTTCAAACCGCTACGGGTACCTTCACCCGCGCCAACGGCACCACGGGCACTGCTGGTGAGACCAATGGTGCAGCGGCCAACCTTGACTTGTTGGTTAATACCTTTTATCGCACCTTCACCACTCAGATTGCGCTGACTGACCAAGCTAAAGCATTGCCAGATTTGCTTGGTTCAGGCCGTGTGCGTGATCTTTCTGAGGCTATCAGCCTCTCAACCGATCTGGGTAACTGGGTGCAGACCTACACGCAACAAACCACGCGTCAAGGCCAGATCGATAAACTTGATGGGTTTATAGAAAAATGGGCTAACACTGCTGACTTGAAGCCACTCAAGGCGCAGGCCGACGCACTAACGGCCCACGGCGTCAAGCTCACCTACAACCTTGCTGGATTGACCTCAGGAACGGTTGGCTACGACGACTTCGTGCGCAAACTAGGCGTGGTCGAGCGTTTCATTGGCTTTACCTATGGCGGTGCAAACGGCCAAGCAAGGTTTACACCGCTGGATGCCACGTCGGGTAATCTGACGGTCACGCTGGCGGCAGAACAAATTGCTAGTATCTCGTTGGCCTACGACCGCTTTAAGACTGACATCTATGAGTCGCTGTTGTTGCAGACGCGGTTGAGTACGTACTTCGATCAGTTTGATATCGCATTGTTGGATGGGCAGGTTGTGCTGGATTTTCAGTCCTTGGAGAATGCATTCAGGCAAGCAATTGCAACCAGTCCGCGCGATGGCATCATTGATCTAGTCGAATTCCTCAGTGCAGCAGGCGAAGCACGTTTAAAGTCGCTCAACTGGAATGCCATCGACTTTCTCGTCACCCAACTCAACAACGCCCCCGACCTAGGTACCTTCGGCGAAGAACTGACTAGCTGGACAGTCCGCCTCGCTGGTGCCACCGACAACAACCTCACAGGCACCTCGCGGCCGGATTTGTTGGTGGGTAGTGCGGGCGCAGATACCATCCGCACAGGCGACAGCAACGACATCATTCTTGCCAAGGGTGGCGACGATGTCATCGACGGCGGCGCAGGCGACGATGTGATCGATGGCGGTGACGGCAACGACACCATCACCGACACGGCGGGTGCCAACAACATCAAGGGTGGCCTAGGCAACGACACCATCACAGGCCGGGGCACCATCGAAGGCGGCAAGGGTAACGACATCATCACCAGTAGTGATGCGTGGTCGGGTGACACCTACCTTTTCAACCTAGGTGACGGCAAAGACACCATCGCCGACTTCGGCGTGAGCAATGCGCTGGGCTACGGCGGTACCGGGTTGGACGACACGCTCAAGTTCGGTACGGGCATTGCGGCATCCGCCGTCACGCTGGGGCGCAGCGGCAACGACCTGATCTTCAAAGTCAGTGCCACCGACCAAGTCACCGTCAAGGATTGGTACGTCAACGGCTTCCAGTACCTTGAGAATGTGCAGTTTGCCGACGGCACGCTGTGGGATGCAGCCAAGCTCAAGACGCTGGTGCCTGCGCTCTACAGCGGTACAGCCGCTGCCGACAGCATCAACGGCTGGGACGGCATTGACAAGATTAGCGCCCTGGTCGGTAACGACACGATCAACGGCTATGCTGGCAACGACATCCTAGACGGCGGCGATGGCGACGACAGCATCAACGGCGGCGACGGCAACGACCAAGTGCTTGGCGGCCTAGGTGCAGACAAAATCGACGGCGGCGCAGGCGACGATGTGATCGATGGCGGTGACGGCAACGACACCATTACCGACACGGCGGGGGCCAACAACATCAAGGGTGGCCTAGGCAACGACACCATCACAGGCCGGGGCACCATCGAAGGCGGCAAGGGTAACGACATCATCACCAGCAGTGATGCGTGGTCAGGTGACACCTACGTCTTCAACGTGGGTGACGGCAAAGACACCATCGCCGACTACGGCGTGAGCAATGCGCTGGGCTACGGTGGTACGGGGTTGGACGACACGCTCACGTTTGGCGCTGGCATTGCGGCTAACCAACTTTGGTTCAAGAAAGTTGGAAACGACTTGGATGTTACCCGCATTGGGGCAACCGAGGGAGTCGTCGTTAAGGACTGGTACGCAAGCGGTTTCCAACATATTGAGCAGTTCAAATCTGCCGATGGCAAAACGCTGCTTGACAGTCAAGTTGACGCCCTGGTCTCCGCAATGGCAGCCTTTGCGCCACCTTCTGCGGGTCAAACCACGTTACCTGCCGACTACCAGACGGCATTGAATCCGGTGATCGCCGCAAATTGGAAGTAAGCACCACTTTCGGATTCACCCCCCACGCCCCGGCCAAAAGCGGTTCTGGTTCGGGTCTGGGGGTTTTTCTATCGATGAAGAGAATTGAGTTTGATGAAAGTTGATACGCACCCCACTTCGGAAGAGCTGCCACAGCCCACGATTGACACGGGCCTGGCCTGCCTAGTGATGATGGCCCGACTGCATGGCGTGGCGGCCGATGCGGATCAACTGGCGCATGAGTTAGCACCTGCGGGCGAAGCATTGTCCAGCACCGATATTTTGCTGGGCGCAAAGAAGCTGGAATTACAGGCCAAGCTCGTCAAGGTGGACGCGGCGCGTCTGCCCAAGACGCCCCTGCCTGCGGTTGGCGTCAACTGGAATGCCGAGGGCAAGCCTGAATTTTTCATCCTGGCGCGCGTCGATCACAATGGCGATAACGTACAGGTGCTGATTCAGTCGCCTGCGGTGGGTCGGCCTGAAGCGCTCTCACTGGCGCAATTTCAGGCACGCTGGACTGGTGATCTGATTTTGTTCACTTCGCGCGCCGCGATGGCAGGCGAGCTGGCCAAGTTTGACTTCACTTGGTTCATCCCTGCGATTGTGAAATACCGCAAGCTACTGGCTGAAGTGTTGCTGGTGAGTTTTGTACTGCAATTCTTCGCGCTCATCACGCCACTGTTTTTTCAAGTGGTGATGGACAAGGTGTTGGTGCACCGGGGTTTCGCTACGCTTGATGTGATTGCGGTGGGTTTGACAGTAGTGGTACTGTTTGAAGTGTCACTCACAGCCCTACGAAGCTTTGTGTTTGCTCATACCACCAGCCGCATCGACGTGGAGTTGGGTGCCCGGCTGTTTCGACATTTGCTTGCGCTGCCCTTGGCTTACTTTCAGGCGCGGCGCGTGGGTGACTCGGTGGCGCGAGTGCGCGAACTGGAAAACATCCGTTCCTTCCTGACGGGCAACGCCATCACCTTGGTGCTGGACTTGCTGTTCTCGGTGGTATTCATCGCCGTGATGCTCACCTACAGCGGCTGGCTAACTTTGATTGTGGTGGTGTCGCTGCCCTGTTACGTGATTTTGTCAGCGGTGTTCACGCCAGTGCTGCGCACACGACTGCATGAAAAGTTCAACCGGGGCGCAGAGAACCAAGCCTTTTTGGTGGAAACCATCAGTGGCATCGATACCGTCAAGGCCATGGCCGTCGAGCCGCACTGGACGCGCAAGTGGGACAACCAGTTGGCGGCCTATGTGTCGTCAAGCTTTCGCACCGCCACCATCGCTACCTTGGCGGGCGGGGGCGTGACCATAATCTCCAAGCTGGTGACGGTGGCTACGATGTATGTGGGTGCGCGATTGGTGATCGATAACCAGTTGTCGGTGGGGCAGTTGATTGCCTTCAATATGCTGGCCGGCCAAGTGGCGCAGCCAGTGATGCGGCTGGCACAGTTGTGGACTGATTTCCAGCAAACCGGCATTTCGGTACAGCGGCTGGGCGATATTCTCAACACCCGCACTGAAGTGGCAGGCAATAAGAGCGCCTTACCGCCCTTGGCGGGGCGCATCACGTTAGATGAAGTGGTGTTCCGCTACCGCCCGGATGGGCCTGAAGTGCTCAAGAGCATCTCGCTCGATATTGCAGCCGGGGAAGTGATCGGCATCGTAGGGCGCTCGGGTTCGGGCAAAAGCACGTTGACCAAACTGGTGCAGCGCCTCTATGTACCCGAACGTGGCCGTGTGATGGTGGACGGCATCGATCTGGCGTTGGCCGACTCCAGTTCGTTGCGCCGCCAGATTGGCGTGGTGCTGCAAGAAAATGTGCTGTTCGCCCGCAGCATCCGCGACAACATCGCCCTAGCCGACCCCGGCGCGCCGCTGGAAGCAGTGATGCAAGCGGCCAAGCTGGCTGGCGCGCACGAGTTTATTCTGGAGTTGCCTGAGGGCTACGACAACCTGGTGGGCGAACATGGTTCCACTCTGTCGGGCGGGCAACGCCAGCGCATCGCCATTGCGCGTGCCTTGATGACCAACCCGCGCGTATTGATTTTTGACGAAGCCACCAGCGCGCTAGACTATGAGAGCGAACGCATCATCCAGAACAACATGAAAGCGATCTGCCAAGGCCGCACGGTGATCATCATTGCCCATCGGCTTTCCGCCGTTCGGGATGCCAATCGCATCGTGGTAATGGAGCGTGGACAGATTGTGGAGCTGGGTTCCCACGCCGAGTTGCTGCGCCATGAATCAGGCCACTATTCGCGGCTGGTCCGCTTGCAGCAAGGGTGAGGCGGCAATGAAAAATACGTTGAAACTTCAAGCTTTTAGCGCACTCCTCAAGCGCTATGGTAGCGCGTTCGCGCACGCGTGGCAGCATCGGGCGAAAATGGAATCTGTTCACCGCCTGCCACACGAAGCGCAGTTCTTGCCTGCCGCGTTGTCCTTACAAGAAACCCCAGTATCACCTGTGCCACGCGTGGCGATGTGGATGCTAATTGCCTTTGCCTTGCTGGCCGTGCTGTGGGCCAGCTTCGGCCACATCGATGTGGTCGCCACGGCGCAAGGTAAGGTGGTACCCAACGACCGCACCAAGACCATTCAACCTTTCGAGACTGCGACCGTCAAGGCCATTCATGTGACAGACGGTCAAGCGGTCAAGGCGGGAG
The DNA here is from genome assembly GCA_046597185.1 of Burkholderiaceae bacterium. Classification (GTDB taxonomy): domain Bacteria; phylum Pseudomonadota; class Gammaproteobacteria; order Burkholderiales; family Burkholderiaceae_D; genus CAMBDR01. The sequence continues at coordinate 7,333 of JBKJLF010000358.1, forward strand.
ATGTCTTAATCGACCTGGACGCGACCACGGCGCAGGCTGATCAAGACCATGTGCAAAGCGATCTGGCGGTGGCGCGGCTGCAAGTGGCGCGGGGGCAAGCCATGCTGGCAGCACTCGATACCGGGCGCGCCCTCAAACTCAACCACCCTGCGGCGGTGGACGAAACGACGTTTCTGGAAGCGCAACGGCTGCTGACGAGTCAGATGGCAGAATTTACTGCCAAGCAAAGCCGTATTGAGGCAGACACTGCCAAGCGTGAGGCTGAACTGCGCTCCACACAGGCGTTGGTGCGAAAACTCGAACAAACCCTGCCCATTGCCAAACAGCGCGCGCAGGATTTCAAAGACCTTGAGGAAGAAGCGTTCGTTTCCAAGCACGGCTATCTGGAAAAAGAACAGACCCGCATAGAGCAGGAAGCGGATCTGGCCCATCTGCGCAGCCGTCTCAAGGAAATTGAAGCGGCGCTACGGGAGGTACGCGGGCAGGGTGCCGAGCTGATGGCCGAGACCCGCCGTTTGAGCCTGGATAGCATCACGGATGGGCAGCAGAAGGCGGCGGCGCTGGCGCAAGACTTGCGTAAGGCCAATTCGCGCGGCAAACTGATGCAGCTCATCTCGCCAGTGGATGGCACGGTACAACAGTTGGCGGTGCATACCGTGGGTGGCGTGGTGACCCCTGCCCAGCCAGTGATGGTCATCGTGCCCCGCGATAATGGCTTAGAAGTGGAGGCGTTTCTGGAGAACAAAGACATCGGCTTTGTCAAGCCAAACCAAGACGCCGAGGTCAAGATTGAAACCTTTCAGTACACCAAGTACGGCACGATTCACGCCAAGGTGATCTCGGTGTCACATGACGCGATCAACGACGAAAAGCGTGGCCTAATTTACTCGACCCGCGTAAAAATGGCAAAAGCCAGCATGAATGTGGACGGCACGCAAGTAGGCTTGAGCCCAGGTATGGCTGTGTCGGTAGAGATCAAGACCAGTAAGCGGCGTGTAATCGACTACTTCCTATCGCCTTTGATCGCCCATACCAACGAAAGTCTGCGGGAGCGGTGATCGCATGGAGACAATCAATGCGGCCAACCGTGGGCCAATTAATCGCCATTCTCCAATCGCAACCTTATTCCAAAGTGGGTCTTCTTGCGCAACAAAGGTTTTTGGCTGCGTCGAGTGGCCGCAGGTACATGTGAGGGCATGCATCTGATGGCGCGTCACCTTCAAGTTCAGTGCTGGCCGCTCTTCTACTTTTACACTTAGTTTTTCGGTAGCTTCGGTCATGATTGGATGTCTGTTTTGATTGCAAATGTCCGGCGCAAACAATGCGAAATGTGGGCATATTTTGCAGTATAGCGCGGGAATTTAAAATGTCATGCTGTTTGATGCAAAAGCTCGACTTTTTTGAGAATTTTGATTTCTTGATGAGTTATTTTTTATGTGACTTGTTGCAAGGTGGAGGTTTTACCCTGTCCAACCAACGACCGGGCTTCAGGGGGGAGTGAACGGCTACGCTTTTTTTCCGGCACCATAATTTACCCCAGTTAACATTCAACGCTACAATTTAGCGTTAAGAGAACCAATAATAGCACAATAATGAAACCTAACGGGTGTAACGCTAAATGTGCCATTTTATGATGTTGCACAACAAAAACAAATCCTAAGCGACAATCACTTTTAAAGTGCGTGGCAGCACCACCATCGCCAAAAAATTGTTTTTACCAACAACCCTGCCCCAACAGGGTGGTACTTCAGGGTGTTGAGGGGGCACTTTTCTGCGCCAGAAATACGCGCTTTTACGCTGTCAGCAACACGCGTTCATTGTGATGTCGTTGCGACAGCTTGCATTCTTTGGTGATCCTTTAGCTCGCCGCCTTCGTTTTCCCATCCTTCAAGCTCGCGTTGTTTCAGGGATTTGGCGGTGCCCACGTCGGTGCCTGGCAACGGCGTCAAGGTCGCATCTGAAACGCTGTTCCACTGCGCAATGACGGACACTTCCGGCTGGTGTGGGTCGTAGCCAAGAATACTCAGCGACGCAGTGCTGAGCGAAAAATGCTGTGCCTCAATTAACTGCAAACCTATCCATCGTGCCGCCAGCACGCGCCCGAATTGGCCGTGCGAGAACAGCGCGATATTTCCCGCCAGCGTGCGAAGGCGTGCGATCAGGCGATCCGCACGTGCGGCCACTTGTGCGGGCATTTCCCCGTTTGGGCAACCATCCCGAAAAATATTCCAGTCGGCGCGTTGCTGGCGAATATCAACCGAGCGCTGGCCCTCATAATCGCCATAGTTCCATTCCACCAAATCCGGCTCGATTTCTGCCGTCGCGCCGAGGCCAGCCCCAGCCCCAGCCCCAGCCAACTCACTGGTTTGGCGTGCGCGCAGCAAAGGGCTGGTCAGCACCTGCGCAAACGGTATCGCTGCCAGGCGCGCCGCAAGTGCGCGCACCTCTTCTTCACCCTGCGCGGTCAAGGGCAAGTCGGTGCGGCCAGTGTGCTGGCCAGTGAGCGACCATGCGGTTTGGCCGTGCCGAATCAAATAGAGTTTTGTTGGCGCTTTCATGACCTGTCCCTCACCGCATCGTATTCACCACGGCGCGCAGCCCGGTTGTTGCGGGCGCGATGCAGCAAGGCTTGCTGGGCGGCTTGCACATTGGCTTGCTCGCCACGCCAAGTGTCCAAAGCCGGCTGCTGGATCGCACGTGCAAATGAAAACCCCAGCCGCCAAGGCAAGCGCGACTTGAATTGGCGATGCATCTCATTCAAACGGGCTGAGGCCAGTTCGCCGGATTGGACCCGACAAGAACGCGATGCCCGGCACGGCAGCGGGCACGGCGCGCAACAGGCAACGCACGGTGGCGTCGGCCACTTCGTCCACCGTCGCCTGTTTGGGGCAAGTTAATCCGGGCAGCACCATGTTGGGCTTGAGGATGATGCCCTCCAGCATGACGCTTTGCCGATAAAGCTGATCGAAAACGGTGCGCAAAACTTGCTCCGTCACTTTTGCGCAGCGCTGCAAAGAATGCTCACCGTCCATCAACACTTCCGGCTCGACGATGGGCACCAACCCGGCTTCCTGACACAAGGCGGCATAGCGCGCCAGTGCATGCGCATTGGCCTCGATACAGACCTGACCGGGAATGCGCTCGCCGATGGCAATTACCGCGCGCCACTTGGCAAAACGCGCACCCATTGCGGCGTATTCGGCCAGCCGCTCGCGCAATCCGTCCAAACCTTCGGTGATTTTCTCGTCGGCGTGTGCTGCCATGGCCTTGGCACCGGTATCCACTTTAATGCCGGCAATGATGCCCGCGTTGATCAAAATCTTGATCAAGGGCGTGCCCTCTTTTGTTTGCTGGCGAATCGTCTCGTCAACCAGTATGGCACCACTGATGGACTCATTCAGTCCGGGCGTGGTAACCAGCAATTCGCGCCAGGCACGCCGTGCCGCCTCGTCCTGTGCAATGCCTGATTTGGCGAAGCGCTGGTTGCAGGTTGGCGTGCTTTCATCCATCGCCAGCAAACCTTTGTTGTCGGCGAACAGCGCTTGCGCGGTGTGCATTAATTGCTTCGCAGTCAATTGCTGGCTGGCGGTTGGGGATTCATAGGGCTTCATTGGGTTTCCTTTGGGTTTTCATTGGGTTTTCATTGTGTATTGCTCCATTTCCAATTGCGAATTTCCGGCAGATCCTGGCCGTGCTTGTTAATGTACTGCTTGTGTTCGATTAGCTTGTCCTTCAGGCGCTGCTTCAAATAAATGCCTTTGTCACCCGTTTTGGGCAGGCGGTCGATGGCGTCCATCACCAGATGGAATCGATCCAGGTCATTCAATACCGTCATGTCGAACGGAGAGGTGACGGTGCCTTCTTCCTTGTAGCCGCGCACGTGGATGTTGTCGTGATTGGTGCGGCGGTAGGTGAGGCGGTGGATTAACCACGGATAACTGTGGAAGGCGAAAATGACCGGCTTGTCTTTGGTAAATAGGTCGTCGAAGTCGCTGTCACTCAACCCATGCGGGTGTTCGCGTGGCGGTTGCAAGCGCATCAGATCAACCACATTGACCACCCGGATTTTCAGCTCGGGCAGTTCCGCGCGTAAGATGGAAACCGCCGCCAGCGCCTCCAGCGTGGGCACGTCACCACAACAGGCCATCACCAGATCAGGTGTTAGCGCCTGGTCGTTGCTGGCCCATTGCCAGATGCCGACACCTGCGGTGCAATGCTTGATGGCGGCGTCCATCGTCAGCCATTGCGGGGCAGGGTGTTTGCCTGCAATCACCACATTGACGTAATGGCGGCTGCGCAGGCAATGATCCATCACCGAGAGCAGGCAGTTGGCATCCGGCGGCAAGTATACCCGCACCACTTCGGCCTTTTTGTTGACCACGTGATCGATAAAGCCGGGGTCTTGATGGGTGAAGCCATTGTGATCCTGCCGCCAGACGTGCGAGGCCAGCAGATAATTCAGTGAGGCGATTTTGCGCCGCCATGGCAGATGCGCCGTCACCTTGAGCCACTTGGCATGCTGGTTGAACATCGAATCGACGATGTGGATGAAGGCCTCGTAGCAGTTGAAAATGCCGTGCCGACCGGTCAGCAGGTAACCTTCCAGCCAGCCTTCGCATTGATGTTCGCTGAGCATTTCCATCACGCGCCCGGTCGGCGCGAGAAATTCGTCATTTGGCACGCTCGCCGCTTCCCATTGGCGCTGCGTCACCTCGAACAAGGCTGCCAAGCCGTTGGAAATGGTCTCATCCGGGCCGAAGATACGAAAATTGCGCTGCGTATCGTTGCGCCTGACGATATCGCGCAGAAAAGGCCCGAGCACGTGCGTGTCGCCGATCCCGCGCACGCCCGGTTCGGGCACCTCGGCTGCATATTCGCGAAAGTCGGGCATGCGCAAGTCGCGCAACAGCATGCCACCATTGGCGTGCGGGTTCGCGCCCATGCGGCGCGTGCCCTTGGGTGCCAACTCGGCCAGTTCCGCCAGCAAGCGCCCCTGGTCATCGAACAGTTCTTGCGGTCGGTAACTTTTTAGCCAGTCTTCCAGCCGCCGCAAATGCGCAGGCGGTGCGTCGGGTGAGACAGCAATCGGCACTTGATGCGCGCGGAACGTGCCTTCAATCTGCCGTCCATCCACCACGTTTGGCCCGGTCCAGCCCTTGGGCGAATTGAGCACAATCATCGGCCAGCGCGCTCGCGTGGCTTTGTCCACGCGCTCGCCCCCGCCTCCACCTTGGGTGCGTGCGTCACGCTGGATTGTTTTAATCTGCTCGATCACCTCATCCAGTGTCTGCGCCATCGCTTCATGCATCAATGCCGGGTCGTCGCCTTCGACAAAAAAGGGTGTCCAGCCATAACCACGCAACAACTGATCCAATTCCTCATGCGTGATGCGCGCAAGAATGGTCGGGTTGGCGATTTTGTAACCGTTCAGATGCAGAATCGGCAGCACCGCGCCATCGGTCACCGGGTCGAGAAATTTATTGGAGTGCCAAGCCGTGGCCAGCGGCCCGGTTTCCGCCTCGCCATCCCCGATCACGCAGGCGACGATCAGTTCAGGATTGTCGAACGCGGCGCCGAAGGCGTGGCTGAGCGAATAGCCCA
>JBKJLF010000384.1:0-5205 GCA_046597185.1 Burkholderiaceae bacterium
CCTGATTTGAAAGCGGTTTCAACACCGTCTTTTGAATATTGTGCCAATATTGCATTTTTGCTTGCTATGACGTATTTTTTGAGTTAAATCTGATTTTTGGCTACAGCGGTGTTTATAAAAGGGGGGAAATAATGAGTGTAACAACAAAACGGGAGCTGGTTTTGATTACTGGCGCGTCAACTGGCATCGGTGCTGCTTTGGCGCAATGCTTTGCCAGGGGTGGTTTTGATTTGGTATTGGTCGCACGCAGTGCTGACAAGCTGGCTTTGCTGGCTCAAGACCTGAGAACACAATATCAGGTGCGGGTGTGGGTTGAACCGTTTGATTTGAGTGTAAAGTCTTCAGTAAAAAAATTGGCGGCCAGCTTAAAAAAGCAACAATTCGATGTCGATGTGTTGGTGAATAACGCGGGCGTATTGGAGCATGGCTCATTTATCAGTATTGATCCGGGGCGTCAATTGGGCATGATTGAGTTAAATGTCCTGGGTTTAACCGCCATGCTTAACCAGTTTGTGCCCGGCATGGTGGCGCGCGGACATGGCAAAGTGCTTAACGTGGCTTCAATTGCGGCCTTTCAACCCCTACCTGGTTTGGCCACCTATGCTGCCACCAAGGCGTATGTACTGTCCTTGAGCGAAGCCTTGGCCGAAGAATTGAAACCCGCTGGCGTTAGCGTGACGGCATTATGCCCAGGCATTACCGAAACCAATATGATGGCCAGTGCCCAGCAGCAAAGTAGTAGTTTGCAGCAAGTTCCTTCGATTATGATCGGCGATGTGGCCGACGTGGCGCAAGAAGGGTATGCCGCCTGTATGGCGGGCGAAGTGATTCGCGTACCCGGTGCCTTGAATTTGGCGGCAACCTTGCTGGCGCGTGCCACACCAAAATGGTTGGTGCGGCGCGTGACGGGGGGGATGGGGCGCTTGACCACCTGAAGTGTGTAGATTCTGGCTAAATGGATGCTGTTTGCGCTTAAAAGCGAGCACGTTTTTCACGCTTGGTTTCCAGGGTAGACTCCACTTTGCCATTTGGGTCAACCGTTTCGAGTTTGACATCAAAGCCCCACAACCGTGCCACATGTTTCATCACTTCCTGCGCTTGCTGGTTTAAGGGGCGGCGTTGGAATTGCATGTGGCGCAAGGTGAGGGCGCGGTCGTCGCGGGTGTTGACTGCCCATACCTGAATATTCGGCTCCCGATTGCCCAGATTGTATTGATCGGCCAATTGTTGCCGCACATGGCGATAACCAGCATCATCGTGAATGGCGGAAACGGCCAGCTTTTCATTGCGATCATCGTCTAAAATCGCAAAAAAGCGGAAATCGCGAATTAACTTCGGCGATAAATATTGCGCAATAAAACTCTCATCCTTGAAATTGCGCATTGCAAAATTGAGCGTGCTGAGCCAATCCTGGCCTGCAATGCCGGGAAACCATTCGCGGTCTTCATCGGTCGGATGTTCGCAAATGCGGCGAATGTCGCACATCATCGCAAAGCCCAGGGCGTAAGGGTTGATACCACTATAATACGGGCTGGTGATGGGTGGTTGGTAAATCACATTGGTGTGGCTCTTTAAAAACTCCATCATGAAACCATTGCCCACGATGCCTTCATCATATAACTGATACAAAATCGTGTAATGCCAAAACGTGGCCCAGCCTTCGTTCATGACCTGAGTTTGCCGTTGCGGGTAAAAGTATTGCGAAACCTTGCGACAGATGCGCACCACTTCGCGCTGCCAAGGTTCCAGCAGCGGGGCATATTTTTCAATGAAGTAGAGCAGGTTTTCTTCCGGTTCCGGCGGAAAACGCTGTTCGACCTGACTCACTTCTTCTGCCGCGCGGACGGGAATGGTGCGCCATAAATCATTGATTTGCGACTGCGCATGCGCTTCGCGCTCTTCTTGGCGACGCCGTTCTTCCGCGACTGAAATTTTGTTGGGCCGTTTATAGCGATCCACTCCATGGTTTTGCAAAGCATGGCAAGAATCGAGCAATAACTCGACCTCTTCAATCCCATGCCGTACTTCACACTCGGCGATATAATTTTTGGCAAACAGCAAATAATCGATGATGGCATCGGCATCGGTCCAGGTTTTGAATAAATAATTGCCTTTGAAAAAGGAATTATGCCCGTATGCCGCATGGGCAATCACCAAAGCTTGCATGGTGAGGCTGTTTTCTTCCATTAAATAGGCGATGCACGGGTTGGAGTTGATCACGATTTCATAGGCCAAACCCATTTGTCCGCGTTTGTAACTTTTTTCGGTAGACAGGAAATGCTTGCCAAATGACCAGTGGTGATAAGACACGGGCATCCCTACCGAAGCATAGGCATCCATCATTTGTTCTGCGGTGATGATTTCAAGCTGATTCGGGTAGGTATCGAGTTTAAAATCTTTCGCAACCCGACGAATTTCCTCGTGTATTTGTTCGATCAGCTCGAACGTCCATTCTGATTGCTCAGGGAATGGCTGACGTTTGCCGTCGCGTTTGGCAATTTTCCTCATGTTGGCTGCTTTTTAAACAATTCGCGGAATACCGGATAAATATCACCGGGCTTTTCGATCTTTTGCATGGCGAAATGGGGATGTTGTTCGAGAATTTGTGTGTATTGCTCCCACAGGTTTTGCGGTGGACCATCGGTAATTTCAACATAGGTAAAATACTGCACCAAGGGCATGATGGTGCTATTCATCATTTGGCGGCACAAAATGGAATCGTTATCCCAGTTATCGCCATCCGACGCTTGCGCCACGTAATTATTCCAATCGCCCTTGGCATAGCGCGCCTGAATCACTTCGATTAATAATTTGAGTGCCGACGACACCACGGTGCCACCCGATTCGCGCGAATTAAAAAATTCGTTTTCATCGACTTCGGTTGCGGTGGTGTGGTGACGAATAAATACCACCTCGATTTTGTCATAGGCACGGGTTAAAAATAAGTAGAGCAAAATGAAAAAGCGTTTGGCCGTGTCTTTCTTTTGTTGATCCATCGAACCGGATACGTCCATAATACAAAACATCACCGCCTGACTCATCGGTTTGGGCACTTTAATCCGGTTGGTATAGCGCAAATCAAATGGGTCAAGGTAGGGAATGGCCAGCAAGCGCGTGCGCAAATGATGGATTTCATCCTTTAATAGCGCAATTTGCTCGGCATCTTCCGGTTCTTTGAGTAGCGCCAATTCATCTTCGGCTTCGTGCAAGCGCTTGCGGCTGGCCCCGCCGACCGCAATGCGCCGCCCCATCGCGCCGCGCAAGGAGCGTAATACGTGGATATTGGATGGCGTACCCGATACATTGTAGCCCGCGCGCTGGGGTTTGAAGTCGGTGGTGGCGGCGAGCTGGGTTTTGACCAGATTCGGTAGTTCGAGATCTTCAAAGAAATAATTCATGAATTCTTCGCGCGATAGCTCGAAAATGAAGTCATCTTCGCTGATCTCTTCGCTATTGCTGGCTTTTCCTTTGCCCGGCCCACCCCCACCGCCTTTGGGGCGGGCAATGCGGTCGCCACGCAGGTATTCTTTATTGCCGGGGTTAACGGTTTCCCATGTCCCGCCATGGGCATGGCCAAAACTGGGTTCGTTCACATCTTTGGAGGGAATGGAGATTTTCTCGCCATTTTCCATATCTTTGATCGAACGCCCCTTGATGGCGCGTGCCACGGCCTCTTTAATCTGCGATTTATAGCGGCGTAAAAAACGCTCGCGATTCACCGCAGATTTGTTTTTGCCTTGCAGACGACGATCAATTAAATAGGACAAGACAATTCTCCAGAGTAAAATCCAGGCAAAACCCTATATCAATTCTTGCAGCGCAGTCAGTTGGTTCAGTTGGCTCAGTTGGCTCAGTTGGCTCAGTTGGACTTTCTGACGCGTAAATACCATTCGCATAATAAGCGCACTTGTTTCGAGGTATAACCTTTCTTGACCATCCGGTTGACAAAATCAGCATGTTTATTGGCATCGTCGGCGCTGGCTTTGGCATTGAAAGAAATGACCGGTAGCAATTCTTCGGTGTTCGAAAACATTTTCTTTTCAATCACGGTACGGAATTTTTCATAACTGGTCCAAGCCGGATTCTTGCCATGGTTTTGCGCCCGTGCGCGCAAGCAGAAATTGACAATCTCATTGCGGAAATCTTTCGGGTTCGAAATGCCCGCCGGCTTTTCAATTTTTTCCAGTTCATTATTCAGCGAGTCGCGGTCAAAGCTCTCGCCCGTGTCAGGGTCGCGGTATTCCTGATCTTGAATCCAGAAATCGGCGAAGGTGACGTAACGATCAAAAATATTTTGCCCGTATTCCGAATAGCTTTCCAAGTAAGCGGTCTGGATTTCTTTGCCGATGAATTCCACATAACGCTGGGCCAAATGCTCTTTGATCGAGGACAGGTATTTTTGCTCGGTTTCCGCCGGAAACTGTTCGCGCTCGACCTGTTGTTCCAGTACATATAATAAATGCACCGGATTGGCGGCCACTTCGGTGGAATCGAAGTTAAACACTTTCGATAAGATTTTGAAGGCGAAACGGGTGGAAAGGCCGTTCATCCCTTCGTCCACCCCGGCATAATCCACATATTCGTGGATGGATTTGGCTTTGGGGTCGGTGTCTTTGAGGTTTTCACCATCGTAGACCAGCATTTTGCTATATAAACTGGAATTTTCAGGTTCTTTCAAACGCGATAAAATGGCAAATTGCGCCATCATTTTCAGGGTGCCGGGGGCGCAAGGTGCTTGTGCCAGCGACGAGTTGCGCAGTAGTTTTTCGTAGATGCGCATTTCGTCTGAGACGCGCAGGCAGTAAGGCACTTTGACGATGTAAATCCGATCCAAAAATGCTTCGTTGTTGCGGTTATTTTTAAAGGTTTTCCATTCCGATTCATTCGAGTGGGCCAAAATAATGCCGTCAAACGGAATCGCGCCAAAGCCTTCGGTGCCCTTGTAATTGCCTTCCTGGGTGGCGGTGAGTAAGGGATGCAGCACTTTAATTGGTGCTTTAAACATTTCCACAAATTCCATCAAGCCCTGGTTGGCCAGACACAAGCCGCCAGAATAGCTATACGCATCAGGATCATCCTGGGCGTATTCTTCGAGTTTGCGAATATCAACTTTACCCACCAAAGATGAAATATCCTGATTGTTTTCATCACCCGGCTCGGTTTTGGAAATGGCGACTTGCTTCAAAATGGAGGGGTAACGCCGCA
>JBKJLF010000539.1:0-20433 GCA_046597185.1 Burkholderiaceae bacterium
AATAAGGCAGTATTGCTTTGATTGCCAATGGTCCAACCAAATTTACCGCTGCTATCAGCCGTATTGCTGCTGCTACCCACCACACAATCCGCATTTAATTGATCCACATTGGTATAGAGCGTATCGGCCACGCCACCCGCCAGGATGCCAAAATTACCGACATCGTCATAACGTATCGCCGCATTACTGACCACCCCCGTCGCAATAGTGGATGCGCCTATCGGCAAGGGTGTAATGGCCGAAGCCAGATTCAAAGCCGAACTATAATCGGTGGTGGTCGGGGGCATATGCAAGTGTGTATAGATTTTTTGCCCCGCCAGGGAATTATCAATCAAAGGCGTACCATCGTAACCGGCCACTGCGGTGCTGGTCAGCGTGAAGTTGATCCCAGCTTGCAATTTGGGCGCACCGCTTTGGGCCGTATTGGTCATAGTCGAACTCACAGCAAAACCGGTCGGACGAATCGCAAAATTATCGGTGGAACAAGCCGTGCTGCTGCTGCCGCATACCCCTGCGCTGCAAGTAAAGCGCACCCGCACATCGCGCCATGCACTGTAATTCGGGCTGACGCTACTGAACGCGGTACTGCTCACACTCACCCCCGCGCTCGGGCCATAACCGCTGGTATAGCTGACACTGCCCAAGGGAATGACGGCGGTTTGACTGGCGGGGCAATTATTGCTACCCAATGGCACCCCAATTTGGCTATTGGCCAGTAAATCGACGGTCACGCTACCGTTAAAGGTGGTTTCCAGCGTGCCATCGCTTTTCAATTTCACGACATCGAGCTTAAATGCCGTGCCCGCCAATTTGGTGAACAACTGCGCATAAGTATTGGCCGAGCTACTGGGCACGCAACGCGACGAAGTCAGCTCGCAGGCATTGAAGCGATTGGTGGTGCAGGCACTGATCACCAGGGCCGGGTCTTCACTCTCCACAAACTGGCCGTCGGTGACATTGATATTGACCGAGGCCGCCGTGGTATGGTTTAAAGAAAATACCGCCTGATATTCGCCATTGAACAAATAGGTGGCCGTGCCATCATCGGCCGTACCATTATTGAGCACACCATAACCGCTCACCAAAGTCCAATCGCCCTTGCCCGTGGAAGTGGTGAGTGTAATCGAGGTCGTGTTATTGGGCATGGTGATATTTCCGTGCGCGCTGTCATGCGCGGTAAGGGTCACCGTGCTGGGTTGACAAGTGAAGCCTGTGCCTGAATGCGAGATCGCATAATGGTTCAAACACCCGGATGAGCCTTGCGCAAAGTCGCGCAACACCAGGGCCGAACCGCCTTCATAGTTATAGATGCGAAATTCATCAATCGCCCCATCTGCCGAACGTCCGGTGCCACTGGTTTCAATAAAACTGCTGCGGTTATCACCAATATAGAGCGTGCCGATTTGAGTCGATATGACGTTGCTGGTGGTGAATGCCAATTCGGTCAACAACACGCCATCCAGATAGATGCGCAAATGGTCGCTGTTGGAGGCCGCCAACAAATTGAAATTCCAGCTCACTGCAATATGCTTCCAGGTATTGGCCGCCACCGTATTGATGCTGGTTAAGGCGGTACGCTGGGTGCCGCCGCTATCCACCACCACAAAACGTAAAGCGCCCGAACTCAAACGCGTTAAAAAGAACCATTGACCATTGACCACGGTCGCATCCAGTAATTGCGCCGCTTGGGCGCTGGCAGCGGCCCAGGAACTATTGGCGCGATACCAGAATGTGATGGTGCCGGCATTGCCTACCGTGGTAGGCATATTGATACCGGTATTGATCGCATCAATCGTACCGGAACTGGTATTGTTTGGTATATCCGCCGCCCGGCAAACCCGGCCACTGGCAATGGTTTGCGCACCGCCCAGGCGGGTAGCATGGCGGCTATTACCACTGGTATCGAACACCTGGCCCGCAGCAGTCGTCCAACTGCTTTGCTCCATCCTGTATTCGGCCACGGGCGCGGGAATAAAAAATTTGAGCGCCGTATTGGCGGTTGGAAAACCAATTTTCGGGGTATCGTAATCGGTGCTGTCTACCTGCCAACCCACTTGCCCCAAGGCCGCCGATGGGCCAGCGGTGAACGTGCCATATTGATAGATAAACTCGCCGTTTTCCTGCAAAATGACCTGTAAATTATAATTTCCCACCGGATTACTGCCTGAAGTCCACTCCGGCACATTATTCCATGTCACCACAAAGCTGCGATTGGGTGCCGTGCCAATGGTGGCATAACTGATAAAACAAGTGACGCTGCTCAAACAAGGGGTGTTATAGCTGGGCACATCGACTTTGTTGGTGGGGTCCAAATCGTTGCCATAAATGCGCATGGTGTAATTTAATGAGGTATTGGGGTAAGGCAAAACCTGTACCGGGCTACCATAGCTACAGGTCGTGTTATTGTTAAATTGCAGCCGCCCATTGGTCATGATGCGCAGGGTACTGAATGGCGTGCCTGCGTAGGTAAAATTAAAGCCAATCGGAATCGCATCGCTCAGGGTATCATCCAGAATCGGCACGGTGGTGCCGCAACCGGAAGAGGAATTGAAGCGATATGGGCTGGTGTTATAGCCGACTTTGGTATGGCTGGTGGCATCGATCCAACTGAAGGTGGTGGCCGTACTGGCGTAGGTGACCGCTTGCGCTGGCGTGGCACCGAGCCATAGCAGTGAAGTGACGGCAATTAGCCAGCCAAGACTGATTAAAACGCGTTCGATCCGGTTTCTCATCACCACTCCTAAAACTCCCCCATTAAAACTCCACTTGCAGCGTGCGTTGCACATAATCCGGGTTGGTCGTTTGATTGGGGCAAGCCGAAGCAAACGGTTGATTACATGCAATCGAGGTCAATTGCCAGCGCTTCAAAGTGCCCGGCCCGGTCGTTAGGGTACACGACACCGTCACCGTAAAACCCGACAAACTGCTGCCACTGGGCAAAGCGAAGCTGCTGGTAGCAAAACAGGTGGATGACACGGGCTGCAATTGGCGGTACAAACCCCATTCTATCCCGGCCCGTGCCGCATGATAGGCACGCACCCCCTGCACATCGAGCGAGGAACCGGCTTGATGGGTGCCCACCACGCTAACAATGGCCGCCGACAACAGGGCCAGCACCACCAGCAAAAATATCGCCCCCACCAGACTAAACCCGCTGGCGGCAGATGGGAGAATGCGGGGCGGGAAAGTGCGTGGCATTTTCATGGCGCGTTATCGATATGAACCGATTGCTGCAGGGTCAGGGTTTCGTTAGCCAATTCCGGGTCCGCTTTACCTGAATTAAACGTAATCAATAAGCTCACCAGACCGCGCTGCACATTGGGCAGACTGGAAAAAGAAAACACACAACGCCCCACCCTGTCAGCCAAGCGCGCCTGCACCGGTGCCGTTGCCAGTGGTGCTGCGCTGGCATCAACTGGTTGGCTGGCTTGAATGGCATAGCCGGAATAACGGACCAATTGGCCGTTCGTGCCGCCGTTGCAATAATAGGTGACGGGCGTGGTGACGACCTGAAAACGACTGGTGGGGGACGGAAACGACGCCGCCGCCGAAGTCAGTATTTGGTTTTTGAAGGGATTATCTGCCATGGTAACGGTGTTGCCAACAACGCTGACCACGGTGGCGCGATTACAAATTCGATTCGGGGCCGTGCCCTGGCAATCATAGGCATCGGCCGGATAAAACCCCGGCCCCAGGTTATACACAACGATATAATCCCCGCCCCCAATGGCTTGGCGGCCCGTCGGCACATTACCCACAATATCAAATACCAGCGGGTTGCTACTGGTGCCACTAAAGCTGAGTACATTGCCGACCGATTCATCTTCTTCAGCCAAATAACGGCCGCCCGTTTTGGTGAGTAAGAATTCGAGATATTTGCCATCCGCCGACAAACGCACGCTATTGGGCAAGGCCAGGCGTAAATCGCGTGTCATGCGGCGCAAGCTGGTATCGGCCAGGTCGGACAATTCGGCGCGCGCCACATTATCGACGTAAGATTGGATCGGCACCCGGATAAATAAAGCCACCATGCCCACAATGATGCCCATAATCACCATCACGGTGATGAGTTCGATCAAGGTGAAGCCTTGTTGGTTCGATCGGGCGATTGGCATGGTGGCGCACCTCATGGCAGTGCATTGGGCGCATAGCGGGTGCGGTAGCCATCCAGCACCAGCGGCTTCACGCTATTGGGATAACTGACACTCACGGTAATGCGCAGCACCTTGGCGTTGGCGGCAGTGGCATCGACCGGCGTAATCACCGAACCCGTCGGGCCAAGATTGGCGTCCGTCGAAATACTGACGGTCGCCGTATAACCAGTGGGAAAGCTAAACCCGGCGGCGTCGGTGGTATAAGTGGTGGGCGTGCCATAGGCACTAACGTAATCATTCACATTATCAAACGGCCGCACCACCCCGCCCGCTTCCTGGCCCACAACTTCGGGTAAAGAAGTGCAGTTCGCCGGACTGGTAGCCATTTCGGCATTGGCATCATTGGGATCACAAAAGGTAAATCGAGCCAAGCTAATTTCTTCCAGCAAGCTTTCGGCAATGGCCAAGGCTTGCTTGCGCAATTGCGGGTCGGCACTCATCAAATTGGCACGCGCCTGCACGGTTAAAATCGCCACCAAAGCAATGCCCACAATCACAATCGTGATCAATAATTCGATCAGGCCAAAGCCCGACAGCTTTGCGCGGTGCTTAAGGGTGGGTTTGGGTGCGAATTCAGGAGTGAACATACCCGGTTTCCGGTTCGATATAAATATCGTGATTGCCGCCATCGCCCGTAATACGGATCAAAAAAAGGGTGAAGGTAGAAACAGGCGTGGGACTAATATCATTTGATGCGAACGGCATGCCTTGCCCATCGAAATAAAAATAGCCATAGGTAATGGGCGAGGCGGGAAGATTCAGCGAGCTGGCGTAGGATAAATCTGCCGACACGCCTTCACAATACCAGGTGGTGGTATTAGCGCAATTGACCAGCGTTTCAACACTGCCGGAATTATTCAATCCCGGCGGCATGACCTGGTTGGCCACCGTGCAACTACCGTTGACCGGATAGGGCGCAAAACACAAAGCCACGCTTTTACCCGCATCGAGCCGGACATACACCGGGCGATTTTGCGCAATCGCCAGCTTTTGCCCATACCGCAGCATGGCCAGGGTTCGATCAGAAAAAGCGCGCGCATCAAAACTGTTCAGATCAATAAAACGCGATACCGCAAGCGCCGATAAAACCCCGATCAAGACCATGACCGTGATCAATTCGACCATAGTAAAACCCACAGCACGCGCTCTGTTCAACATAAGCCACTCTACTCTACCCAAACCAAGCCAAGCCACCACCTGTTGCCGACCCAAGGGCGGATCAAAAAACCCCTGATCCGGCACACGTCAACCATCAGCGCAAGCCAAGCGTATCAGCAACCGGTGGTGGTGAGCGCCACAGTGGGTGCCGTGGTGGTGGTGGCCGGTTCTGTGTACATAACAAAGCAAGTTAAACCTGCTGGGCTACCCGCCACACTCACCGGAATAAAGGCAGTTTGGGTTGCCGAGGTAAGTGGCGAATTGGCAGTAGCCGCCGAACCCGCCGCGATTTGGGTATAATCCGCACTGCCCAAACCAGCCGCCCCGCCCAAACCAGTATCAGCCTTGGGATAGCCCGAAGCCGCAACCGTCGCAAAGGTGATGGTGGAACCTTCAAATGTTACGGTAGTCGGTGCCGGTGTGGTAACCAGATATTTGCCATGCGCCATGGCAGCCGTTGCAGCCAAGGAACCACGCGCCGCATTCAAGCTCGAAATGCGCGCATCCTTACCCAGATCAGCAAACTTTGGCAAAGCGGTTGCAGCCAAAATGCCTAAGATCACGATCACGACGATCAATTCGATCAGGGTAAAGCCCGATTGGCTACGATTCATCATTTGCTTGTTCATGTTCATTCTCCAATTCTCATTCAAATTTACTGCACGTTTAACCACACTATCATACAAAGAAAAGCCTTGCTACCCATTACTCAACAACCCGTTCCAAAATTGCACTATTAAAAATCTCGCCACTGCCATCTTTCCGCACGGCACTATCTCTATTATTAACCAGTTTCACCCTGAAATTCAACTGTTTTGGTGTTGACACGTCAGAATTCTCACCCCGGCTATACAAATACACCAGTTTTTTCTCCTTTTTATCGAAATACCAGTTGCCCAACTCCAATTCATCGTCACTTGGCCCGTAAAACGCCCCCAGATAATTGGGCGGTTTGCGCTTGAGCCAATCTATCGGGTTTTGCTCGGCCAAGCCGGGCAATTCATTCATGCGGCCACGCACCGTCATCGATACTAACTGCAATTGCAAGGCACTCTGTAAGGCTTGCACCACTTGTTCGGTCGCGATGCGTTCAACTTCACGCTGATAAAACCACACTCTGGTGAAAAAAGCCGTCAATAAAATTGCTGCAATACTAATTGTGATCGCCAATTCGATCATCGTGAAGCCGCGCTGCGCCCACATTGCCAATGGCAACGGCTCCCTTTTAAATATACTACAAAAATTGGCTGTTTGCGGCCTCATTGTTTGACCTCGTCGCATCCAGCCCAGCAGCCCTGCCTTCATACCCGATCCCGGAAAGTTAGTCTGCAACCCAATTATTTGTGCAACGCCGCCCGGCCCAAATCCCATATCGGCAGAAAAATCCCCAAGGCCAGTACCAAAACCATGGCCCCCATAAATACAATCAATATCGGCTCGATTTGGGCGGACAAAGTTTTTAACTCGTAATCCACTTCGCGCTCATACATTTGAGCGATTTCATCCATCAATTCATCCAGATCGCCCGTTTCTTCGCCCACCGCAATCATTTGCAATACTACCGGGGTAAACACGCCCGCATGCACTGCCGTGCGCAAAATACTTTCGCCGCGCTCGACGCCGTCGCGCATCAAGTCCACTTTACTTGACAAATAGGCATTATCAACTGTCGCAGATACGACATTTAAAGCTTGCACAATCGGCACACCGCTCCGACTGGAGAGTGCAAAACTGCGGGCAAAGCGCGCCAACGTGCCTTTGAGCAAAATCTTGCCGGCAATCGGCAGCCGTAACTTGACACGATCCCAACGATACAAACCTTCGGGCGTGCGTACATACATAATCGCGCCTACCACCGTAGCAATGGTGCCGATCAGCAACAGCGGCCAATAATCGACGGTGAATTTGGAGCTGGCAATTAAAATGCGCGTCATCAAAGGCAAGGGTGCGTTAAAGCTGGCAAATACTTTGACAAATGCCGGAATCACAAATAAATTGACGATCACCAAGGCCACCACCATGGCCATGACCACGAACATCGGGTAACGCAAGGCCGATTTCACGCGGGCGCGCATTTCGCGGTCGAATTCCAAATGGTCAAACAGGCGCAAAAATACTTCTTCCAGCCGCCCGGTAAGTTCGCCCACGCGCACCATACTCAAATAAAAGCTGGAAAACACGGTCGGATGGCGGCGCATGGCCGCCGACAATTCGCGCCCGGCATCGAGCGATTCACGGATATCTTTAATCACCCGTGAAAACGCTTTGGAAATCGATGATTCCTGCAGCCCCGCCAAGCCGCGTAAAATCGGCACGCCCGCCTTGAGCAGCGTGTACATTTGACGGCTAAATAATTGCACATCCATCGACGAGACTTTTTTCTCGGTCAGGTTTTGCCACCAATTCACGTCATTCGACAGCGGCGGCGTCTTGGTCGGGTTGATTTCAACCGGAATCAATCCATTGGCAAACAATTGATCAGCCACCACCGAACTATCGCCGCCCTCAATCACGCCCTGCAGCAGCTTGCCATCGGTATCACGCGCCTTATATGCAAAAAATGGCATCGACTATTCCTCAAGCTGGTTCGAGATGCGCATCGCTTCCGAAACCGTGGTCTTACCCTGAATCACCAGGGTGACGGCATGGCGGCGCAAGGTATTGCCCGCCATTTGCGCGGTAGCGACTTTCATAAAATGCGCCGGATCATGGTGGCTGGCCGCATCCGCCACGGCTTGGGTAATTTCCAGCATTTCATACACCCCCACCCGGCCGCGATAACCCATACCATTGCAATGCGAACAACCCCGCCCATGCACATAGCTCGGCTTATCGACTTTATCATGCAATTCGGCCGTCAGCCATTCACGCTCATTGGGTAGCAAAACATACGGTTCAGTGCAACTTTCGCAAATCACGCGCACCAAGCGCTGCGCCAACACCGCCTGCAAAGAACTGCCTATCATATAGCGCGCCACCCCCATATCCGCCAAACGCAGTGGCGTGCTGACGGCATCATTGGTATGTAAGGTGGAAAGCACCAGGTGACCCGTCATCGCTGCGCGCAAACCAATTTGCGCGGTTTCCTGATCACGCATTTCGCCCACCAGTAAAATATCCGGATCTTGCCGCAAGGAAGAACGCAGCACGCGCGCAAAAGTAAGGTCGATTTTATCGTTGACTTGCACCTGGTTAATGCCAGGCAGGCGATATTCAACCGGGTCTTCGACGGTAATTAATTTCTTTTCCAGCGAATTTAATTCCGACAAAGCGCAATAAAGCGTGGTAGTTTTACCACTCCCGGTGGGCCCGGTCACTAAAACCAGGCCGTTCGGTCGTTGAATAATGGCGCGAAAACGCTCCAACATGGCTTTGGGCATGCCGATGGCGTCCAGCTTTAACACCGTGCCACTTTGATTTAACAGCCGCATCACCACCGATTCGCCATACTGGGTGGGCATGGTCGAGATACGCACGTCGATACGTTGTTGTTTTACTTTGGTGACAAACCGACCATCCTGCGGCAGGCGTTTTTCGGAAATATCCAAGTCGGACATCAATTTCAGGCGTAGCGACAGGGCCGATGCAATTTTGATATCGGCCTCAGTTTGCAGATGTAACACGCCATCGATGCGAAAGCGGATATACAGGCGCGTTTCCTGTGGTTCGATATGAATATCCGAGGCGCGCACTTGTACTGCATCATCAAATACCGATTGCAGCAATTTGACGATGGGGGCTTCTTCCAGACCGGGGGTTAAGGCCAGCGCGCCGAAATCGACCACGGAATCGCCCAGGTCTTGCTCCAATTCACGGGCGAAATCGGTAATTTCGTCGGTACGACGGTAAATTCGGTCAATTGCCAGCAACAGCTCGGATTCGTTCACCACCGCCAATTCAATATTACGTTTGACGATGCGTGACACTTCATCGTAGGCAAACAAATCGGTCGGGTCGGCCATGCCCACCAACAGATTCGCGCCCTTGTCTTCCATCACCAACACCCGGAAGCGGCGCGCCTGGGTTTCTGGCAACAGGCGCACCAGATCGGCATTTAAATTATAAAACTTGAGATTGATATAAGGCACATTCAATTGCCGCGCCAAGGCTCCCGAGATTTGCTCTTCGGTGACAAAGCCTTTTTCGATAAATACCCGCCCCAGCTTGCGGCCGCTACGCTTTTGTTCGGCCAGCGCAATGGTGAGTTGATCTTCGGTCATCAGCTTTTGCTGGACCAAAATCTCACCCAAGCGTACCTTTTCTGGCCGTGCCATAGCGACTCCTTTGTTTGCGTATCAGGCTTGAACCTCATTCACTCATGCGCTACGAGTCTATCACAAGCATTTATCGCATACATTGTTTTGCCATGGCTCCATTGAATTTCCCTGATTTGATCCAACACCGCCGATACAACTACACCGCTTCCGCCCCATGCACCCGGTTCGAATACAAATACTGAATCGGCAGCAAGATGGTTTTGCTTTGATTGTCGATTTCTTTAAATACCAGGCGCAAATCGTGGGCATGTCCGGCAGAAAAAATCGGCTGGTCGCCAATTTCCTGCCCGCCTTGCGAGAGCCAGCCCAGCACATCATCGCGATTCAGGGTGTTGGAATCGTTGATATCGGGATCGGTGCGAAATTCATTCATTTCGTGGTACAGGGTGGCCACCACATTTTTCCAGGGGTGATCAAACACGGCGATGCCATTGTGGAAGTCGCCCTTCACTTCCGAATACACATTGGCCGAATAGTAGAGGGTAAGCCGTCGATAATTGCGATAAATATGCACCGAGCCATGGTAGCCGCCCAAGCCGTGCAGCGACGAATCTTCGCCCAGCATCAGTTGCACACCGGAAGGGAGAATCAAATTAAACACGCAGGTGCCCACATCATGCGGGGCGATTTTGCCTTGGTCGTACAGTTGTATTACCAGCGCTTGCACTTGCGCTTCATTCAGGATTTCGGGTTTGGCATCATCCAACAGCAGGTGACTGCGATTATCGCAAGTAACCGAGCGTTTGGGGAAATACTGCCGCACCACCTGGGTCAGGCGCTTATCCTGCATGGCTGCAAGAATGGCAGCCTCGATGGAACTGACATCGCTGTCTTGCCAGGCTGCGCCGCCACCCAGATAGATATTTTGATATTCCATATGCGGCACGGTTTTACCGCCGCGATATTTCAAATCATCATCCGGCGAGGCACTCAGACCCGGTGCCACGGTGCGGCCGACGGGAATCAGGCGGCCCGGCAGGCCAGCTAAATGGTAATGGGTTTTTTCGACTGACGAGCCAAAGCGCGCATGCACGCGCATCGGTTTGGTTTTGATATGGCTGGCTTGATTTATAGCTTGACTCATACTCACCTCCCAAGTTGGTATTACCCGAAAATGATACGGCGTTCAGCACCCGGGCCCTTATCCGACACACCACGCCCCATCGCGATACACCACTTCGTCACCCAGGGTGACGCTTTCGGTTTGCGCAAACACATCGATATGATATTTACCTTCGCCGCGTTTGATATGCGGCTTGCCATAGCTACCGTGTTTTGCCCCGAGCGACAAGTGTACACCACACATGCGCTCATAAGTGCCAATATCGCTGACCATGCACTCTTTGGAAAAGGCGCGGTTCATGCCAAAACCCAGCTCACGCACCCAGACCACACCTTCATCGGCGCGAATTTTATCCAGTACCGCATCAAATTCCGGGGTGGAATCAAGCGCTGCCACCACTTGGCCCTGTTCGACCACCAAGGTAATCGGCTGCGGCGGGCGGTTGACCAAAAACAAAGTGTCGCCAAATACAAACACCCGCACTTTGCCGTTGACGGCGGCCAAATCCTTTGATTCGGTAAAGACTTCGCCAATCGGGAATTGCCCGCCCTTGTTTTGCATCTGGCTGTAGTCACCCACATTCAATTTGGCTGGTTCAAAACGGGTGCCAAATACCAGTTGCGCGCCGCCGCTATCAACCACGCCGCCACTGGCCTGATCGATGCGCTGTTTCAGGGCGGCACCCACGCCACGGTAATAGCTCGGATCATACGCCAGCGCGGCGATATAGTGTGCCATCTGCGCGCCGGGCATGCGTGCCAGGTGCGGGTGTTCGATCACTTTTAAGCCGCGTTTGAATAATTCCACCCGTATCCGGTAGGCCCCGAGGCGAAAATTGGTTGATTGCACCAACACCACCAAGCTGGCGGGGGCCAGCAATTCAATTTGCGCCAGCACATCGGTAGCGGGTGTGGCATCAAAATTCAGGCACACGGCCTGTGGCAAACAGGCGCGATAGGCGGCGCTGACAATTTGCGCCAATTCGGATTGGGTATCAAACACCAGCAAAGCGGCTTGCCCGGCCTCATATTCAAACGCGTGGTTCAAAATAGCCTGCACATGGCTTTGCGCCAGGGCCGATAACTGGCTGATGTCAATGGAAGGATCAAGTGCGCTGGTCATGGTGAATATCTTTATTTATCATCGTACTATTTTTTCAAATGCGTCTATAATAATTGGCAGGCAAGATTTGCAGCCTTTCCCCCACTTACCGGAGATTATCATGAGCAAAAGTCAAGACGCAAAAAAAACAACCAAGAAAGAACCCTTAAAAACACCCAAAGAAAAGCAAGCCGAGAAAAAACTAAAGAAGGAAGCGGCCAAACGCGGGTAATAAATAAATCGCGCCCGCAACTGGTTCACATCAAGTTTATTTTTTGTCGTCCGCTTTGGGGCTACGTACTGCGCCACGGCTGGGCGGCCCACGCTTGGGGGCCTCATGCGGGCGCGATTTGTTTTTCAGCTTGAAAATCGTTTCCGCATCCTGCTCGGCGCGCTCCTGGGTGCGCATTTCCGGCATATCATCATGCAGGGTAAAAAAATCCGCCGCCTGGGCGCGCATCACATGCTTGATGGCGGCTTCATCGGTCATATCGAACTTTTCTGTCATCAGGGTGGTGACTTCGTCCAGATATTCTTCGTAGGTCATTAATTCGGGCATGGTATTTCACGGTGGGTTAAGGTGGGTGGCAGCGGAGCGATGGGCGATTGTACCGCGATCAGGGGTAAAAGTATATTCTCATGAAGGCCGATTATAGGGTGTCAAACCCGCTGAGATACCCGCTGACATACGCACTAACACACCTTCGTTCACCCAAGCCCCGCTTGGCGAGCGCAATTTGCACCTTTGCATCCACCCTACGATGCCGCCCGGCCCGTCGCATACCCTGGCATTCCAGCCTGGCGAACCGATCTGCCTGCTATTGGTGTTTGCTGAAGCATGCGATACACCGGCGCTGGCCATGCGCCAGGAACGGCGCGCCCTCTTGCGCTTGTGAATGAAGCCATGCTGTACTTGCGCCAGCACCCGCAATTGCGCGCCATGTCTTACAATCGAGTTCTTCGCGCACATCAAAGCCAGAGGGGAAAATTGCAGCCGCCATGCGATTTTACAATCATCTTGCTAAAGTAAAAAGGTTTTGCCACCAATCGAATCTGCCCCCTTGATTTCATGCGTTTATTCATAAATCGCCAACCAACATGCCTCAATGCGCCGGACATCCTTTTTGACAAGCTTTAAATGCCTGTACACATTGTTTGCCAAGCAGTCCGCCCGGCTTACTGACATCTTCCATGCATGAATCACGGTCTGCAACGCATTCATTCAAGCACTGCACTCGCGTCTGAGGCTGCGGTGGTGGCGGAGGCGCTACAAACGGGCCGGCAAAT
This sequence comes from Burkholderiaceae bacterium, assembly GCA_046597185.1. Taxonomy (GTDB): domain Bacteria; phylum Pseudomonadota; class Gammaproteobacteria; order Burkholderiales; family Burkholderiaceae_D; genus CAMBDR01. The sequence goes on from JBKJLF010000539.1 coordinate 13,041, forward strand.
TGCGTGATCTTGCAGCTTGGCGAATTCGGCGCCGCTGCGCTTGCATGAAATTGATCGGCGCATTGTTTGATCGCGAGCGCAAAATCGGCGTTGGCCTTGCTGTAGCTGGTCTGGCCCGGCAGCATCCACAACGGCGAGGCCGCCGAGTGCGGATTCTTGTTGATTTGCGAGAGCGCGGTGGCACGAATGCCGAAATCGCGCGACGTACCGCCGCCGCCGATATTGCTAACGCCCATGCGGTGACAGCCATTGCATAAATTGCCGACCACTTCGACCTTGTAGGCTTTCCAGTCGGCGAAGTCAGCGCCGACAAACGAATACGGTTGGTTGCGATTGAACTGCACATTTCCCGCGCCAGGCAGCGTATTTGGTCCAGTGATTTGCGACAGATAAGGGGAACGGATGATCGGCCCATTATCATGGCAACTGACGCACGGAAACGAGCTGTTTTTAATGGCGGTGGGCGTCATCCAGAATGCCGGATTGCCGACGCCTTTACTAGGCGCCTTGACGTTGCCGCTGTGATCTAAGTTCAGCGCGCCCTGATAAAAACAGGTGGCACCGTTATTTTTATTGTACTGGATCACGGCAATATCGCCATATTTGCCGGGGTTCAAGTCTTCGTTACGCTTGCGGCAATGCGCGACCACATATGCATTCGCATTATTGGTCAGCACTTGAAAGCGGCTGCCGGGATCGCAATCCTGATTAAGCTGATCCGGGCGGTCGCAAACGCTGCCAACCATATGGGTGACCGGCACCGGCGTACCCTCATCACAATTAAAATCGCGTACCGTGACACCGATCGCCTTATCGCACTTTTGCGCAAACGCTTCCAGCGTGTCGCCGGCATGGACGAGATTCGATAGGGCGAGCAATAACCAAACCAACAATAGTTTATAGCAATGCATTTCAATCTCTCCTTGTCATCTGACTGGCGGGTAAAGGGTTAGGTAAAACAATGCCAATAAACTGCTCGCTTTGCTTTGCTATTTCCCATCACCTAAAAACAGGCAATGGATGACGAACTATCGAGAGCGGGATGTCGGCGTTCCGCGTTTTAGTATGAGCTCTTAGTAGGTAAGTTACAAGCCATATGTATCGCTTTTGAAGCATAGGTGGCAGGTTTGCAACAGGTAGCGATTCGCTGGGCGGGGGATTACAGAAAATGTTGGCTTCCCAATCCCCCCCTTAAGAATTATCCACCAGAAGGAAAACCGATGACACTTGTTACCACTTGGTCGTTTGAAAACCGCCTTGAAGCAACATTTCAACAAACCCTACCCAAACTGGCACCTGAAATCCGTGCCCAGTTCCGCGCACTGATCGAACCCAGAGCCTTGGCAATCATTGCCGCAGTTCTGGTAGCATGGGTCATTTCCCACGCTGTTGGCTTAGGCGAACTCATCGACTTAGTCATTTTGGCAACGGGTGCCGTTTCGATTGGTCTTGTCGTATTCACCGGACTTGGCGCGTACCGGATTGGCAACCACCTATACACGATCACATGAATCGGTACACCTATGATCTCCCTTCTAAAAAAATGGCTGGGGAAAAAAATCCCGGCACACCATCCCAGGCTAAGCAAAAATCAGGTACTTGACCTTGCGCGTCAGGCGGTGGCTGAGCACCCGCAATGCGCGCACCTGTATGTAGCCAATTTACGGAGCGAATCTGGCAAATTGATATGGGTTGTTGGAACGGCTGTGCGTGGCAGTTCATTGGAAGTCATCGTCGATGATCAGCTTGAAAAAGTGATTGAAATTATATATTTCGCTGGCCGTTAACATCAACACGACGAACCAAGCAAGGGTATTTTGTCAGATTTCTATTTCGGAAATGAATGAACTGCGCACCAAACCCAGTTCGCGTGGTCCATTCTGTGCGGCCACATCGGCAATGGTTTCAGTTTGCCGCAATGCATCGGCCTGGGCGGCAGGACTTTTGTTGCTGGCGGCAATCAAGGTTCGTAATTCGACCAGCATTTCAGCCAATTTATCTTGCTGCGCTGGCGTGATGTTGGTTTGGTTTGCCGTATGGTCACCGAGATTGATGGCCGCATGGCTAATAGTATTGCCGATCATGTTAGTGGTGCGCTTGCTGTTATCCATATGGTTCGCCACGGTCGTAATAACGGTTAATGCGGAGTGCGGTGTTTTCAATAGTTCCAACAAAGAATCATTTTGCCGACTCAGTAGGTTAATGGTATTTTCTGCCAGTGCCAATTGCTTGTCATATGCCTGTTTTAGCTGAGTATACAGTGTGCTGACATCCAATTGTTCATCACCCTTGATCGTAATAATCAGCAAATCCTCTTTGGTTGCGAGATTTTGAACAAAAATATTTGCCGAACTCTTGGCCTTGATTTGTTCTATGGCAGCAACCAATGCATCCAGTTCTCTGCGACTGTGGGCCACAAAATCGATTGTATAGGCGATTTGCTGGTATCGTTTGGCAAACTCACCCGACTGGAATTGGCCTTCTGGTGGATTACGCTGCTTGGCACCGTTTTGATCTGGCCCAAGGAAGACATGTGTGCAAATGACTTCTTTAAGTTGGGTGTGTGGATCGATCTTCCAATTTTGTATGCATGCTGCCGTCAGTATTGCACCGTTAAACAAGGTGCCAACGACTGTGGCTTGAGTCAGATTCGCCCCGGTTAAATCACTGCCTGAAAAATCGGCACTGGCGAGGTTTGCCCTAGAAAAATCACAACCTTGCAAATTCATCCCGGCAAAGCGGCCTCCTGCCAAATCCATTCCGGCAAAATCACGCTCAAAAGTTGAACCTGTCACCATAAGCGAACGGATTTTGCGGCTTTCCAGTAGCGTCTGCCAAGTTTGTGCCAGATGAAGATTGCGGGCATTTTTCCACTGGCATCCGGTAAGATTGGCTCGGGTGAAACAAGTATGGCCCAGGTCGGCATTGGAAAAATTGGCGTGACCAAGGTTGGCACCGGTAAAGTCGCTTGCGCCCTTGGCTGCAAACCAAATTTGCCAACGCCGCAACCAGGCAAGCTGGTCAGCTTCTTTTTCACCAGCGCTATTAGCCAGCACCATACCCAACACGGGGAAAATGGCGCATATCAGGATCACCGCCAGCATTTCGGCACGCCCCGCCGCCGCCCAAGCAACCATACACACCGCTAACACACAGCCCAATCCGGTTCCCGCCCCCGTCACCGCAACCACCAGCGCAACCACGGTTGCGACGACGACCGCGCCCGCTGCGGCCACCGCCGCCGCAATGGCACCTGCTTTGGCAATTGCGCCGGCAACCGCAATCTGGCTCGCCACAGCCCCCGCTGCCGCAACTGTCCCTGCGAGCGCGCCAGCAGCCAGCGAAAAAACCAATGCGCCCCATATGAGTATGAAAAAGCGTTGTTTGTGTATCGTCCAACCAGCGCCAGAACCAATCAACAAGGCAAAAAAAATAGAAGAAACCAGCAAGTGATGTGGCTCCGCGAAACCCAGATGCTTCAAAAAAAAACTGCTCATCAGCAAAAAATACCAGATACCAACAAATATTACCAAGCCGAAAACAGCACCCATACCCAGTTGCAGCACCCAGGCCCACACCATTCCCCCACCCACGTGCCCGAAGCGTGCGTTACAAAACGTCGCGCCTTGCAATTGTGCACCGGAAAAATCACAGCCCCTCAAATCGGCACCGGAGAAATCTGCACAGCGTAAATCTTCACCTTTAAAAGATTCCCCACATAATTCTTTACCCCGGTAATCTGTTGTCATGACTCCTCCCATGTGAGCACAATTGTTGACGGCGCCAAGTAATGATTGATTCCCCTGTGATTGATTCCCCTGTCGATAAACCATTGCCTCAAAGCAGAATGCCGGATTTTGATGCAATGCTTGTGGGTAAGTGTACCAAATTCAGGTATTGAACGATCAAGGCTTGGCAAACGGAACCCACGACAGTAAATTAAAAATCCAGCGCAAGATTTTGGCCAATCTCAAAATCGGTATTTAAAACGCTTCTATTGAAGCTGTTGCCCGCAAGCCCAAAATTGGATGTTTAAGCGTTTGGTTAATGTTGATCAGCCTTGCGGCCAATTCCATCCCATGTTTTTTGGGCGGCATTCCATTCCAAACAGGGCCGGATTAAAACAAGGCATTGATGCCAAAAACGACATTATCAATCACTTTAACATTCAATAATACAAGAAAACACCGCATACAGGCTGCAATCTGGCGTGATTGAATGTAAAATCGCGCCAAAGCGCAAACTTTACATTCCAACTTCATAGCCAATCCAAACCATGCACCCCACCCTCACCCAAGACCTGGCACAGTTGCCGCAATTATTGCAAGCCACGCGTGATTACGCCAATGCCACTCTGTCCGGCATCGCCAATCACCCCGCAGCAATCGCCCCCAAGGCCCCGGCTGCCAGCACACTACCCGAGCAAGGCACGGGTGCGACGGGCGCGCTGGCGACTTTTCAACAACGCTGGGCTGGCGGTTTTTCCGGTTCGGCCGGGCCGCGCTATCTGGGTTTTATTACTGGCGGTGCCACCCCGGCTGCGCTGGTGGGCGATTGGTTGACCAGTACCTTTGATCAAAACCCAACCTCGGGCCTGGATTCCCTCGCCCCCGACCTGGAACGTGAAACCATTGCCTGGATGCGTGATTTGTTTGGTTTAAGCGCAGCGCAGCAAGGTTGTTTTGTCAGCGGTGCCACCATGTCGAATATGGTGGGGCTGGCACTGGCGCGCGAATGGCTGGGGCAGGAACAGGGGATTGATATTGCCGAACAAGGGGTGGCGGCCTTGGGTGCAATTACGGTACTCTCGGGTAGCCCGCATTCGAGCATCTATAAAGCCTTGTCGATGCTGGGTATCGGGCGGCAGGCAGTGCAAAAAGTGGCTTGCCAACGTGGGCGCGAATCGGTGGATTTGGCGGCGCTGGAAGCAGCCCTGGCCGCGCAAGAAGGCCTGCCCTGCATTGTGGTATGCAATAGCGGCACCGTCAATACTGGCGACTTTGACGATTTGGCGGCAATTGCCGCGCTCAAGCAGCGCTACCGCTTTTGGCTACATGTGGATGGCGCATTTGGCAGCTTTGCCGCCATTGTGCCCAGTCTGGCGCACTTGGTTGCGGGGCTGGATTTGGCCGATTCAATTTGCCTGGATTGCCATAAATGGTTGAATGTGCCCTATGACAGCGCCGTCCAGTTTACCCGCCATCAAGCCTTGCAAGTGCGGGTATTTCAAAATAGTTCCGCCTATTTGGGCGACCCCGGCGAGCGGCCGGACTTTGTACACCTGACCCCGGAAAACTCGCGCCGCCTGCGCGCGCTGGCGACCTGGTTTGCGCTGGCAGCCTACGGGCGCGCCGGGCATCGCGAAATTGTGGAACGTAATATCGCTTGCGCCAAGGTGTTGGGTAAATTGATTGCCGATGAGCCGCGCCTGTTGCTGTTAGCTCCGGTCGAATTGAATATTGTGTGCTTTACCCTGACGCAAGATGCGACCGAAGCCAAAGTCAAAACCTTGCTACAGCATGTCAGCGCCAGCGGCGAAGTATTTTTAACCCCGACTGTACTCAATGGGCGCTGGGCGATTCGGGCCGCATTCAGCAATTGGCGCACCGAAGCGGGCGACGTGGTGCGCATCTACCATGCTTTGCAAGCGGCCTTGTCGATTCAGTCAACCTGAACATCAGGCGAATCGGCGCAGCAATTCAAACGTGGCAATGGCACAAGCATTGGCCACGTTCATGGAGGAATTTTGCCCCAGCATGGGGATGTGCGCGGTGACATCCGAAACATCCAGCAAAGCCTGGCTCACACCCTCGTTTTCACTGCCCAGCACCAGCGCCACCTTTTCATGGCCAGATAAGGGCAGATCACGGATATCAATGCTGGCCGAGCTGATTTCCAGACTGACGATCAGGTAGCCCTCGGCCTTCAATTGTGTAATCACTTCAAACGGTTGTGGGTGGTAAGCCCAGGCCACGTATTTTTCACAAGAGCGTGAGGTTTTTTTGATTTTGCTGTGCGGTGGCTGTGGGGATGTGCCGGAGAGCCAGATTTTTTCCACACCCAATGCATCGGCAATACGAAACAGGCTGCCGATATTCATCGGATCATCGATATTGTGGGCGATAAAACACAATGGGAAGGTGCGGTTGGCGCTTTGATGCTGGCTATGATCCAATTGTTGATTTTGCATACACAGCCAGCTTTCATAAGAATGGACGAGGGGGAATTAATCTTTAAAACGCTTTTCCGCTACCCGATCCGCCACCACGCTGGTGGCCACGCCTTCGCGGGCGGCGCGCTCGAACACTTCGGTCAAGGTGGCACCAATGGTGCGTACATGGGCTTCGACTTCGGATTCGGGCTTTTTCAAATATTCGTAGCACACCTTGATGATGCCCCCCGCATTGATGACAAAATCCGGCGCGTACAAAATGCTTTTTTGCAGCAGCAAATCACCCATATCAGCGGTGGCCAACTGGTTATTGGCACCGCCCGCCACGATTTTAACTTTTAAACGCGCCAGGGTGGCCGGGTTCAAAGTGGCACCCAAGGCGCAAGGTGCGTAAATATCGGCTTGCACATCATAAATGGCATCAATACCCACCACTTGTGCGTTCAATTCTACCCGTGCGCGCTCCAGCGCGTCGGTGTCGATATCGGACACAATCAACTTCGCGCCCGCTGCATGCAAGCGCCGCGCATAGTCGTAGCCAACGTGGCCAAGGCCTTGCAATGCCACCACCAGACCATCCATCGAATCACGCTTCAAATGATGTTTTACCGCCGCCTGCGCACCCACAAAACAACCCTGCGCGGTGTAGGGTGAGGGGTCACCGGACGCGCCCAAACCTGATACATATTTGGTTTTTTTGGCGACATGGGCCATGTCTGCCGGGCTGGTACCCACATCTTCTGCCGTCACGTAACGCCCACCCAAACGCTCCAGCGCTTCACCCAGGGCTTCAAACAAGGCGGGGGTTTTGGCGGTTTTGGGGTCGCCGATAATCACACTCTTGCCGCCGCCAATGGGCAAACCTGCCACCGCGTTTTTATAAGTCATGCCGCGCGAGAGGCGTAATACGTCGTTGACTGCTTGCGCTTCGTTGGCATAATTCCACATGCGGCAACCACCCATGGCCGGGCCAAGGTTGGTGTTGTGGACGGCGATAATGGCTTTGAGGCCGGATTTGGGTTCAGAGGCGAAGACCACTTGTTCGTGATCGTCGAAATTGTATTCATTGAAGATGAAAGTACTCATGCAGAATAGGCTCCGTACATTTTTTCGCCGGAAAGCGAAAGGTTAAAGTGCGCCAGCCGGGTGGGCTTGGCACAAACGATGGAGGCGATTATGTCGCCAAGGCGTGAGTATAACTTTGCCACGGCAAAAAAGCAA
>JBKJLF010000648.1:0-3578 GCA_046597185.1 Burkholderiaceae bacterium
ACTTGATCCGAATAAAAATGAAAATTTCCGAACATTTATGCCGAGCAATTAATTGCTTGCAGACTCTCAATAGTTCGATCTTTGCACCCCGCATAGATCGAACTATTGAGAGTCTGCAAGCAATTAATTGCTCGGCATAAATGTTCGGAAATTTTCATTTTTATTCGGATCAAGTTGTTCCCGCCATACAATTTGAAAATAAATTCTAAATTCTGCTTTGCTTTTTTGGAAATTGGTATTACAATCAAATCTTCGAAAAAGACCGAGCGCTCGCTTCTTTTTTGGAGGTGATCGTGCAATTTTTAGCCTTATTGCAGTAAAGTAAGTGTAGTAAAGTAAGTGTGGTAAGTAAAGTGAGTGTTGCAGTTGAAATGTAAATACATTAAAAATTATTTAAAATTAAATTATAACGGAGACAATATGAAAAAGCAACTTTTGAAATGCCTTGGTGCAACTATTCTCGCAGCCGCAGTGTTACCCGCCACATCCTGGGCAACTGGCTATACCCAAACCAAATATCCCATTATGTTGGTACATGGTTTGTTCGGTTTTGATAATATCGGCCCGGTCGAATATTTTTACGGTATTCCGGGCACCTTAAGAGCGGGTGGGGCGACTGTGATTGTGTCCCAAGTGTCGGCAGCCAACAGTACCGAAGAGCGCGGCAAGCAATTGGCTTTGCAGATCAAACAAGCCTTGGTGACTTACAAGGCAACCAAGATCAATCTGATTGGCCACAGCCACGGTAGCCCTACCATGCGTTATGTTGCCCATTATTACCCTGAGCTGATTGCTTCGGTAACCAGTGTCAATGGTGTGAATAAAGGCACCGTGATTGCGGATGTGCTGGTTGGTGTGGCACCCAGCAGTGTAGTCAACGCCATTGGCAACGGTTTGCAAACATTGATCAATATCTTCTCCGGCGGCAAAGGTTTGCCTGCCAATGCGCTGGCCGCTGCCAAGTCGCTCAGTACAGCGGGTTCACTGGCATTTAATAAGGTGGCACCAGAAGGTGTACCGACCACTGCCTGTGGCGAAGGTGCGTATTCTGTCACCCGTAGCTACAATGGCGGCCCGGTCGGCACCACCAATTACTTCTCATGGGGCGGTTCCAGCAGTATGACGAATCTACTCGATGTCTCCGATCCGGCATTTGGTTTATTGGGCCTGGCATTTTTCGGCGCGAAAAATGATGGCGTGGTAGCGGCATGCTCGATGAATTTGGGTAAAGTGCTACGCACAGACTACAAGATGAATCACGCTGATTCCATCAATCAACTGGTCGGTATTGTTCACCTGTTTGAAACCAATCCGAAAGAAGTATACCGGCAACATGCCAACCGCCTGGTCAATATGGGGCTGTAATCTGCAGGGTAAGAAAATTCCGAAAATAATATCAGGGTTCGGGCGGTGGCGCGCGTCACCGCTTTTTTGATGGCTTTCTAACGAAGGAGACAAAATGAAAAAGCAACTTTTGAAATGCATCGGTGCAACGATTCTCGCAGCAGCAGTGTTACCAGCTTCATCATGGGCGGTAGGCTATACCCAAACCAAATACCCTATCATGCTGGTGCATGGTTTATTCGGGTTTGATAACATCGGCCCGGTCGAATATTTTTATGGTGTTCCCGGTGATTTACGAGCCGGCGGGGCCACCGTGATTTTGGCCCAGGTGTCGGCCGCCAACAGTACCGAAGAGCGCGGCAAGCAATTGGCTTTGCAAATCAAACAGGCGCTGGTGACCTACAAGGCGACCAAAATCAATCTGATCGGACACAGCCACGGTAGCCCGACCATGCGTTATGTTGCGCATTATTACCCCGAGCTGATTGCTTCGGTAACCAGTGTGGATGGTGTGAATAAAGGTACCGTGATTGCGGATGTGCTGATTGGGGTTGCGCCTGCCAGTGTGATCAATGCGATTGGCAACGGTCTGTCAAACTTTATCTCCTGGATCTCTGGCGGCAAAGGTTTGCCGCAAAATGGGCTGGCTGCTGCGAAGTCGCTCAGCACCGCTGGCTCGCTGGCCTTTAACAAAGTCGCCCCGGAAGGTGTACCGACCACGGCCTGTGGCGAAGGTGCTTATTCGGTCACGCGTAGCTACAATGGCGGCCCGGTTGGCACCACAGCTTACTTTTCATGGAGTGGTTCCAGCAGCATGACCAATGTGCTGGATGTGACCGATGCCTCGTTTGGTTTGTTGGGCCTGGCATTTTTCGGCGCGAAAAATGATGGCGTGGTGGGACAATGCTCAATGCATTTGGGTAAAGTTCTGCGTGACAACTACAATATGAATCATCTCGATTCGGTGAATCAGGTGACGGGTATTGTTAGCCTGTTTGAAACCAGTCCGAAGGAAGTGTACCGGACTCACGCCAATCGTTTGCAAAGTATGGGGTTGTAATCGTATTATGAAAATTCAAAAATTACATGTAGGATTTGGCGCGGCCGGGCTGGCCGCGGTTTTTCTGACGATGTTTCATTTCTCGTCGAGCGAGCCGGAATTTGTTCCGCCGCCGGTGGTGGTGAAGCAGGGGGAGCCAATACCGTTTGCGCCTTCGATGGTGGGCACCAAACCCGATGGTGATTTGAAGGTCGTCAATGACGAGTTGGTGGTGGACGCGGAATTGGGCCATCTGTTTGACTACTACCTGAACGCCCTGGGTGAGAAAAGTCTGGCCGCGATTGAAGTGGAAGCCGAGCGCGAGCTGAGCCGTAAATTAAGCCCTGCCGCTGCAGCCCAGGCCAAGCGTTTGATGGGGCGCTATTTGGATTACCGCCGCGCCCTGGCGGAAGTGGATAAAATCCCGGCGATTCAAGGGACAACCGCTGATGCGGTGCGCGGACGTTTATTGGCGATGCAAAAAGTGCGTGCCAAGTTTTTCAATGCCAAAGAAAGTGAAGGCTTGTTTGGTTTTTCTGATGCCTATGACCGCGATGCGGTGGCAAGGCTGGAAATTGCGGATGACAAAACCTTGAGCGAAGCGGAAAAAGCCAAACGCTTTGCCGCAGTCGATGCCGCCCGCCCCCCCGCCGTGCGTGAGGCGCAAGACGCACCCTTGCAACTGGCACGGATGGAGCAGGACGCACAAAAAATTCGCGCGGCAGGCGGTAGTGAGCAAGACGTGTATCAAATGCGCGCCAAAACCTTCTCGGCCGATGCCGCTGCTGGTTTGGCCGCACTGGATCAGGAAGAAGCGCAATGGAAGACGAAGTATGCCGCGTATAAGGCCGAGCGTGCGAAGTTGCAGGCACTACCTGAAGCGAATCGTTTGGCGGCTTTACAGCAATTCCAACAATCCAATTTTAATCTGGAAGACAATCGGCGTTTGGCGATGGAAGAAGGCAATTAAAATCAAGCGCGATTAAAATCTCATAACAAGCGGGGCTGAGCCGTCTCAGTCCCGCTCTGTACTTTCATGCCGCCCGGCATATCAATTGCTACGACGCAAGATAGCGCACCACCTGCGCCGCCATTGGCAAGGCCACCTCCCATTATTCATTTTCGTATTTATCTATTGATACCTTAACAGCCTTGACGTGAAATTGGGTGTCGCCTAACCTGAAAAGTCTACATT
>JBKJLF010000910.1:0-4097 GCA_046597185.1 Burkholderiaceae bacterium
TGCACGGGCCTTTGCAATTTCTGTTGCAATTGTTCGCAGTGTGCCGATGTGAAACGATAGGGCTCGCTGGATAACAGAACCCGGTCAATTTGGGCCAATGGCAGCGCATCCCATTCAAATACCGGGTAACGCGCCGGATTGTAAGTAAATTGATCAGCACATTGGCAATAAAATTTCCATTGTTGCCATCCTTTCAAAGCCAGCATTTGGCTGATATAGGTATCTGGCCCGACACTCATCCAAGGGTCACGCCAAATACAGTACAACACCCGCTCCGGCGCTGCTGGCTGCACCTTTGCATACGCGAGTTCAAACGCTTGCATCAAGGCTTTAGCGGCGTCGTGTACATTAAAAATCGAACCGAACAAATCATACAATGCCAAATTATCACGCGGTGTCAGGGGATGGGTGACGATGATATGCGGCACAAATTCGGCCAGTGCATCGACCGTTGGCTTTTCATTTTCATCGATATTGACGATTAAATGGGTAGGTGCGAGGCGGCGGATTTTCTCGATATTCACATCTTTGGTGCCACCCACCTTGGGCACGTTGGCAACTTGTATTGCCGGATGAATACAAAACCCGGTGCGCCCTACCACGAATGAACCTAGTCCCAAATCAAATAACAATTCGGTTAAAGATGGCACCAAGCTAACGATTCGCGGCGATGATTGCGCGACTTGATGCTGCTGGCCGAGTGCATCGATCAAATTCATAAAATTCCCTTGGGTAAATGAGTGCGAGGCGCTCATTATCCAATAAAATGGCGAGCACGTTCCATCGAATCGCAGCCTTTCCCCCCACTACCGACAGAGTTTATTTTGAATACCACATTTGGCACCTCCGCATACAGCATTGCAAATATTCAACTGTTTCGCACGCTGGATGACCCGCATCTGGCGCAATTACTGGCTCCCTGCCCGATTATTCAGGTCAAAGCCGGACAACTGGTGGCGGCGGGGCATTTATTGATTGTGTTACGCGGCGCTTTGGCGGCCAGCCTGGACGGTCAACCGGGCGTATTGGAAGGCAATGCCAGCAAGATTGTTGCGGGCGAGAGCGTGGGTGAGTTGACGGTGCTCGATGATGCGGCCGAAGCGTTGCATGTGCATGCGCTGGAAGACAGCGAATTATTGCAAATCAGCAGTGAGCGTCTGTGGCAAATTATTGACAGTTCCAACGGGGTGGCCAAAAATCTGTTGCGCTTACTCTCCTTTCGCATCCGCAGCGCCAATGCGCAAGTGCGGCGCAAACAAAAAGTGGGCGAATTTTACCGTCAAATGTCGATGAACGATGGTTTGACCGGGCTGTACAACCGCGCCTGGCTCGATTCTGCCCTGCCCAATCTGGTGCAAACTGCGCAGGAGCATAATGAAGCGCTATCGCTGATTATGATTGACCTGGATCATTTCAAGAAGTTTAACGACAGCCACGGCCATCAGGCTGGTGATCAGGCCTTGCGCTGTGCGGCGCAAGTGTTATTGGCGGCCTTGCGCCCGACTGACTTTGCGGTGCGCTACGGCGGGGAGGAATTGATGGTGGTACTGCCCAATACCCGCGAAACCGTAGCGGTGATGGTGGCGCAACGCTTGTGTGTGCGCATGCAACAGGTGGAAGTGCTAGTGCAAGAGGCGGGCGTCATGCGGCCCTTGCCGCATATCACCGCATCGTTTGGCGTTACCGCGCTGGGTAGCACCCAAAGCGAGGCTGATCTGGTGGCCAAGGCCGACAGCGCGCTGTACCGCGCCAAGCATGGTGGGCGCAACCGGGTATCACTGTAAGTCTGGCAAAAAACGGCCTTAAAGCGGTGGCAACAATCCGGATACAAATTGTGAGCTTGATTCTGATTAGACAATGTGCTCTAATCCCGGTTCACGATAATAAAACGGCACCGCCGCCCTGACCATGACCGACATTTTTGCCAAAGCCCCACGCCAATTTACTCACCCACTCGTTTTTTTACTGCTGATTATTCCGTTTGGTGCTGCCAGCGGTTTTTTGACCGTTACCGTCGTCTATTTACTCGGAAAAGCCGGGGTTAGCCCTACGGCCAGTGGCGCATTGGTTGCCGCCAGTTTTTTCCCCCATACCATCAAATTTCTTTACGCCCCGTTAGTTGACCTGACATTCAAACGCAAGCAATGGTTTATCACAGCAAGTATCACCAGCGCCATCGGCATTGCCGCATTGGGTATGATACCGCCCACCAACGCTGGTCTGGCACTGCTCTCACTAACGGCCGTTCTTGGCAATTTTGCCACCGCTTTCTTAAGTATGTCGGTTGAGAGTTTAATGGTCTACAACACTGCGCCACAAGCATTAGGCCGCACTGCAGGATGGTTTCAAGCCGGAAATTTGGGGGGGAGCGGTCTGGGTGGCGGCTTGGCAATGGAAATTGCCCAACGCACCAGCCATGCATGGTTACCGGGTGTAGTGCTGGCAGTCATCTGCCTTTTGACTGGTATCGCCATCTTATTCACCAATGAACCGGAACCCCACCCCTTCCTGGATGAGACGCCTGACCACATCACGAACAAGAACACCCCGTTGGTAAAGTTAAGATATATCGTTTGGCCCGCCATCCGGCAGGTTTTACGCGATCTATGGGAAGTCGCAAGTTCACGTACAGGTTACTTGGGCTTGGTCATTTGTTTTCTGCCAATCGGCTCCGGTGCAGGTGCTACCCTGTTCCCACAATTTGCCACAGAATGGCAGGTCAGCGCCACCGATGTCGGCCTCACCACAGGTACGATAAATGGATTGCTTTCCGCCTTGGGTTGCCTTATTGGGGGATACTTTTGCGACCGTATGGATCGAAAATTAGCTTATGGCGCCTTTGGTGTCATTATGGCAATTTGTGCGGTATTTATGGCTTGGGCACCTCATAACAGAATCATGTTTTATGTTTTTGTGCTGACCTACGGCTTCATTACCGGCTTGTGCTTCGCATCGTTTACTGCGGTCACACTGGAGGCCATTGGCAAAGGCGCTGCCGCCACCAAATACAGTATTTTTGCCTCCCTCTCGAACACGCCAATTGCGTATATGAACCTGGTAAACGGGTACTTCTACGAAAATTACAACAGCATCGTATGGCTACATAGTGAGCCATCCAAAACATACAACAGCAACGCTGGGCTATATAGTGATGCAGCCTGTGGCATTATTGGTATTTTGGTGTTTTTGCTGATCCGCGCTTTCCCCAAGCAAATTGGCTGGATCTTGCGCGCAATCATCATGCCGTTTGCCTGGGCATATCGCAAGCTCTTCCCCGCGCAACAAGTCAGCTAAACCGCCGCGAAGTCAACTAAGCTGCACTGGCGCTTGCAAATTCAAACTCATCCACACCGTGCCCTCCCCCGGCACGCTGTGGATTTCAAACCCAAAGCGACGCACCAAATCCTGCACCCCATGGTATCCCCCAGGGCTCCGCCCACCATTTCCTGCGTGCCTCTGGCTCTGAAATAAGCAATCAGTTTGGCAAACAAAATCCGCCCCAGCCCTTTGCCTTTCAAATCGGAGCGCACGATAATGCCAAATTCGGTGCGAATATTATCCGGATCAGCCACCGCGCGCACCACCCCCATGGTTTCAAATTCACCCGCCTCATTCTGGCACGTGGCAATGAAGGCCATTTCGCGGTCATAATCGATTTGGGTCAGGCGCGCCAGCCTTGATGGCCCAAGTTCACGCGAGCTGCCAAAGGTGCGAAAGCGGATATCTTCGGCATCCAATTGATTGAAAAACGCCAGATGTTGCGGCCCGTCTTCCGGTTTGATCGGCCGTAGCAGCAATGGCTTGCCTTGCCACGGCAGCCATTCTTCCAAGTCTTCAGGATAGGGCCGAATCGCCAAACGCTGGCCCTTGCCCACCGGCCCCACCCGCATGCGTGCATCCAGCGCCAGCACGCCATCGGCATCGGCCAGCAAGGGGTTGATGTCCAGCTCCAGCAGTTCCGGCAAATCGATCACCATTTGCGAGACCTGGATCAGGCTACGGCACACGGCATCGACATCGGCAGCAGGGCGATTGCGATACCCCGCCAACAGCCGCGCCACCCGCGTGCGAGAAATTAAATCCCCGGCCAAAACCCG
>JBKJLF010000038.1:0-5861 GCA_046597185.1 Burkholderiaceae bacterium
GCACCATAGGCGCACAGGGTGCGAAAGATTAACTGTTCGCGTTCATTATAGGCGTTATATTCGAGCGACTGCACACTCATCACCCCTAATACCCGCTCGCCTATCATTAAAGGAATAAATAAATAGCTTAACATGGGCATGGTGCCCGCCACAAAACTGGTGCGTGCATCCAGTGGTTTGCGGTGAATCAGGATTTCGCGCCGCTCCCGCACCGCACGTGCGCTGTTGAGATACGGGTCATTTATGGGGATGTGAATGGTCGGAAAATAATGGCCATTTTCCACAAACAGGGCGCTGGACAAGCCGTTGCCCCCCTCATCCATCAGACAAATCACAAAGCTATTGACCGGTAATAATTGGTGTACATAAAAGTCGAGTGCCTTGAGTATGCCTTCCTGTTGTAATTGTGTTGTGAGGTTTTGCCCGATGCTCGATAAGTGGTGCAAGGTGGACGCATTTTGTTGTAATAGTTCGGCACGTTTGGCTTCACTGGCGGCACGCTCACTTTCACTATGGGCCAGTTGCCGATGAAACTCGCTTTCGGTGCGCGCGCGTTCAGTTTGCAAGCGCACTTGCATGGCAATGGCGCGGCTGGTGGCAGCGCGGCTATGGGTTTTTTCGCGTGCGGCATTCGCTTCCAGGCTGGTTTGAAATGCTTGCTGATATTGCCCGGCGTTGGCATAGGCAAAGGCCAGCGCATCGAGTAGCTTGCCGGGTACGGTGTAACCCGCAATCGTGACGGCAATCGAGCGTGCTTGCAATAAATAGTGCAAGGGTGCGTTCGCAGCTTGCATGGCGTGTGGCGCTGGCAGACGGTGATGGGCGTGGATTTCGGCCAAAACCGGTAATACTTCGATTTGGGCTTCGAGCAATTGTTGCTCCTGAGCCAGAGTCAATGCGCTTTGGGCCATCTCCAGTGCGGCTTCGCTTTGATCCAATTGCGACAGGGTTTGCGCCAGACCGCGCATGGCGGTCACTTGTAGTTCGGGTTGATTCAATACATCGGCATTGTCTTGCAATTGTGAAAAATACGATCGTGCTGAATCATAATCATGTTGATCCAGTGCAATGTCACCCAGGAAGTTCAAGGCGATGGAGTGATTTCTGGATTGCGGTTGGGATTGAAGCTTGTATAAGGCCTGTTGCAACATCAATAAGGCCGCATCCAGTTGCCCCAAATGGCGTAGCGAGTTGGCGCATTGGGTCAAACAAATGGCGCTAATGCCGGGCCAATCTCGATCACGCGCCAGATCGAGCGCGCGTTGCCCCCAGTCGAGTGCGGTTTGGTAGTCGTTGAGCTTATTGAAGGCATCGGCGACGTTGGAAATGGCGATAATTGCAATTCGGATTTGGCCGCTTTCCAGCGCTAATTCATGGGCCTGGCCAAAGAAGGTGGCCGCACCGCCCACATCACCGGAAAGGGCGGCGGTAATGCCCAAAAAATTCAAAATCGCACTGGCAGCGGCGGGAGCGGTGTCGCAGAGGTCGGCGCGTAGCTCTGCTTCCCAGCGTGTGAGTGCGCTGGCGTAGTGCAAAAAAGCATCAAGACGGGCGTATTGGGCTTTGACAAAGGTGATGCGGGTCGGGTCACCTGATTGTTGGGCTGCGCCTAAAGCTTGTTCGAATAATTTGATGCGTGCAATATTGTCACCCCGTTCGTCAGCCAGACGGCCTTTGAGCCAATAGCCGTCGGCTAAACCGGCAGGGTCGGCCAGTTGGGTAAAGTGTGCCAGGGCCTGGTTCACCAGCCGCTCGGCTGCACGCGGTTTGGGTAGTAACCACATGATTTCTGCACGGGTTAAGCAAAGGCGTGCGCGTAAAGCGATTTTGTCGTCTGGCGTGAGTTTGCTGCGACGCATCGCCTGGTAGCTTTGCGCGACCAGTTTGAGCGCGCGCTGGGTATCGCGTTGGCGCAAATGCCAAGCCAATTCGACCAGCAGCGCCAAGCTGGCTTGGGTCGCTAACTTCGCTTCAAGCTGGTCAACGACCGGGTTTTGAACAAACATTTCCATGCGATGCCCTTTGCGATTTCGGCAGTGGTTTCGGTCGCTATTTCGATAGGATTTACAATACTAGCCTAAGTTTGTGGGGTTGAATCAATTTGAGCCAAGTTTTACGATCTTGTTGCGTCAATTGCTGCCGGGTGCTAACCAACGCAGCAGGATGGTTTGTATCAGTTCGGGATGGATCGGTTTGGCAATATAGTCTTGCATTCCATCTTCGTGGCATTTTTGCTGAGTTTCAAGCAAGACATGGGCGCTCATGGCAATGATGGGAATGGCGGCAAATCGGGAATCCTGGCGGATTAGTTGGGTTGCTTCATGGCCGTCCATTTCAGGCATTTCCAAATCCATAAAAATCAGGTGGTAAGTATTGGGCTTGGCTTGACGTAACCGTTGTAGCGCTTCCAGCCCATTGGCGGCGACATCGACCTCAATTCCCATTTGCGATAGTAATTCAACCGCGATTTCCTGATTGATTTCATTATCTTCGGCTAATAAGATTCGATACTGACCCGAGGCAAACGTGACCGGGCCATCAGCCAATTCAGAGGTGCTACCAAGACTGCCTCGCAGCGTTGTGTATTGGGTGCTGACAGTGGGTAGCGGCAAGCTGAATTGAAAGCACGAACCCAGTCCCGGTTCGCTGGTGACATCGATATGTCCACCCATGAGTTGCACCAGTTGTTGTGAAATGGACAGACCCAATCCGGTTCCGCCATATTTACGGCTGGTTGAGGTTTCAGCTTGTTGAAAGGCTTGAAATAAACGCTCGCGTTGTTCGGTGGAAATGCCAATACCCGTGTCGCGTACCGCAAAGCATAAGCCCGAGCCAGCCTGTTCCAGCCGAGCCGGATGGCAGCAAATGTCCACTTGGCCTTGTGGGCAAAATTTAATGGCGTTGTTGGCCAGATTGATTAACACCTGGCCCAGGCGTAATGGGTCGCCCAGGTAATGGCGTGGCAGTTCGGGTGCCACCTGAAATGCCAGGGTGAGTTTTTTTTCGAATGCCGCATGGCTGCAAACGTCGGCCACCCGTTGCAACACCTCGTCCAAATCGAAGGCGATGGTTTCGATATCGAGGTGACCCGCTTCAATTTTGGATAGGTCGAGAATGTCGTTGACGATGCCTAGTAAAGATAAGCCGGAAGAATAAATTTTTTGAATATAGTTATGTTGTTTTGGGTTTAAACCGCTATGCAAGGCCAGATGCGCCAGCCCAATCACGGCATTCATCGGGGTGCGGATTTCATGACTCATATTGGCCAAAAAGGCTGATTTTAAATGGGTCGCCTGTTCGGCTTTTTGTTTCGCCAGCTCCAATTGAAGCGCGTTTTCCTGTAAGCGTAAATTGGCTTGGGCATTGGCCAGGGCAATCGCGCTATAGGCGCATAAGGTGCGAAAGATCAAGCGTTCACGTTCACCATAGGCATGACGGCGCAGCGATTGCACGGTCATCACACCCATATTGCGCTCACCGATCAGCAAAGGGGCAAATAGTGCGCTGGCAGGTTGTAAGGTGCCCGGAATTTGGCTTTGATGCGGCAGCGCCGGGTCAACGTCCAGCAAAATTTCGCGCCGCTCTTGCAAGGCGCGCACAGTGTTGGCGTCCGGGTCGGTTAATGCAATGCGAATTAAGGTTAAGGGCTGGCCTGCTTCAATGGCAAAAACGGCTTGCAAACCGGTTTCATCGGGTGTGAGCAAATACACTTCAAACGAGGTCACATCGAGTAATTGATGAACGTGTTGATTAATGATTTTCAGTACCGCATCTTGCTGTAATTGGGTGGTTAATTCTTGTCCGATGGCCGATAAATGGATCAGGGTGTCACTGGTTTGCTGCAATAATTGCGCGCGCTCGGCTTCGCTGGCCGCCAATTGCCGATGGTATTCACCTTCTGCCAGAGTGCGCTCGGTTTGCAGCCTGACCTGCATCGCCACCGCGCGGTTGGTGGCTTCATGATTATGGCTTTTTTCCCGCGCCGCAATCGCTTCCAGGGCGGTACGAAAGGCTGGCTCAAACTGGCCATCGTTGGCAAAGGCTTGCGACAATGCTTCCAGTAATTCCATGGGGGCGGTAAAGCCCTGGATTTCTGCAACCAGGCTGCGCGCTTGTTGCAGATAATATAAAGCGGGTTTGGCCAAGTCGGACGCGAGCTTGTGACGGGTGTGGATTTCAGCTAAAACCTGGTACATTTTAATTTGTTCCAACACAGTTTTTTGCTCTTTCGCGTTGGCCAAGGCAAGCTGGGCCATGTCAAGCGCAGCTTGGGCCTGATTTTGACGGGACAAGGTTTTGGCCAGATTGCGCTGGGCAAATAATTTCAAGTCGCCTTGATTGAGTTGCTCAGCCAGAACCCAGGTCTGTTCAAAATAGCTTTGTGCCTGAGCAAAATCTTCTTGATCATAAGTTAATTCGCCTAAATACAACAGTGTGACCGCCGTGTTGCGAAATGGTGGTAGTGTTTTTAAGGATACCAAGGCTTGTTCCAGCAATTGCTTGGCTGCACCAAATTGTTTAAGTTGGCGCATGGGTTGTGCGGTTTGGCGCATACAGGTGGCGATACTTGAAGGCCAGCCGGATGCTTGTGCCAATTCGAGCGAGCGCTGGCCCCAATCCAGCGCCGACTGGTGATCGCATAACTCACACAAGGCATTGACAATATTGCTGGCAGAAATAATGGCGATGCGAAATTGCCCAAACTGCAGGGCGCTTTCATACGCTTGCATAAAATGCGGTAGTGCGGTGCCAAATTCGGCACCAAGGGTTGCAACCACGCCAAGAAAGAAATGGATGATGCTGTGATTGACCAAGGGTGCATCAGATAAGGCGGTGCGCATGGGGGCTTCGAAGGCTTGTTTGGCGCTACTGATTTGTCGGAAGGCGAAAAAACTGGCGCAATCGGCATGGAAAAACACCGCGCGGGTTGAATCGTTTGCCTGTTCGGCAAGCTCTCTGGCATGTTGCAACTGCGTTTCGACTTCGAGGATGTAACCCAGTTCATACAGAATTCGACCCATTACCCAGGTGGCATCGGCTTGGCCGATCAGGTCGTGGTATCGGCCAAAGCGTTGCAAGGCGCGCTGCGCAATGGTTTGGGCGGCGCTGAAGTGGGTGAATAACCAATTCGATTCCGCTTGAATCAGGCGTAGTCGGGCGGCGGCCAGAGCGCGCTCTGGCTGTTTGGCTTGGCGCAACAGTTTTGTTGCTTGAGCCGCCAGTTGCAGCGCGCGACGCGTGTCGCGTTGGCGACAATGCCAAGCCAGTTCAACCAGGGTCGTCAAACTCACTTGCTGCGCCAAGCGCGTTTCCAGGCGCTTAAACTGTTCGTCAGAGACAAATAATTCCATGCTGAGCCTGTTTTTGATGGGGGGCTTGAGAATAAATCGACACCCAGAACGGTGCTTGATTCTACAGTGAATATTATGGCACAAGGGTAAGCTTAATGCGTAGCCGGGAGCCAGCGCTGTAAAATATGTCGTACCCGATCCGGCTGGATCGGTTTGGATAAAAAATCTTGCATGCCATCGGCCAGACATTGATGTTGTATATCAACCAGGGCGTGGGCGGTCATGGCAATAATCGGAATATTGTTGAACTGCGCATCCTGGCGTATGGCGCGGGTGGCGGAAAGGCCATCCATGGCCGGCATTTCCAAATCCATAAAAATGAGTTGGTAATGCGGCGCGTTGACGGCGCGTAATTTGTTTAACAGATGCTGCCCGTTATTACGCCCAGTACCCGTTGCTCTATCATCAATGGGTAAAATAATTCGCTCAGGGTCAGAACATGGTCGGGAATACGGGTACTTTTAATTTGATCGGGTGCCCAGTCAACCACAATTTCGCGTCGCTCACGCA
>JBKJLF010000284.1:0-5628 GCA_046597185.1 Burkholderiaceae bacterium
GTCAAGCATGGCTTGTTGGGTGATTTTTTGCGGCAACAACTTAAAAATCCAACTATTTCCATGCGGCCAACATAAGCGGAATTTGTTACACTTTTTAGCTTTTTGCGTAAGTCCTAAATCACTTACCACCAAGGAGAATAGTATGAGCAATCCCTACGCCGCGTCAAATACCAGCATGGATGAAGCCGTGCAGCCAACCTATGAACCAGAAATCTTTGCGCTCAGTGGCCGATTGGGGCGAATCCGCTTTCTTGCTTATACCATCATCGCGTACATCGTCACCGTGGTAGCCGCTGGCGTGCTGCTCGCGGTGTTAGCCGCCGTAATCGGGGCCAACAATCCAGTCGCTTTTGGCACATTAGCGTTCTTATTGTATTTCCTGCCCTTACTGATTAGTGGCTTTGTTTTGGCAAAACGGCGGTTAAATGACATGGATCAATCCGGCTGGCTGGGCCTGTTACTGCTCATTCCCTTGGTGCATTTTTTCTTCTGGCTGTTCTTATTATTTGCACCCGGTACGCGTGGCCCCAACCGCTACGGTGCAGAACCGTCCGCCAATAACACCGCCTTGATTGTGGTGGCATGTATTTTCCCATTCGTAGGTGTTGCGATGATCGGTATTTTAGCGGCCGTCGCCTTGCCAGCCTATCAAACTTACACCATGAAAGCCAAATTCTCTGAAGTGGTTTTGTCCACCGCATCGGCAAAAATTGCCGTGGAAATTTGTGCGCAAGACCGTGCTCAACCACAAATTGCAGGTTGCGGAAGCGGTGCCAATGGCGTGCCCCCCGATGTGCGCACACCCAATGGCATGGTGGCCAGCGTTACCACGGCCGATAACGGCGTCATTACCGCAACCGCCATCAGCGACAAGGGTTTAAAGGGTCAAACTTATATTTTGATTCCAACATTTACTGACGGCAAAGTATCCTGGACCAAAGAAGGTACGTGCAAAACGAATAGCCCCGCAATTTGCTGATCTGGACATAGGTAAGCAGCCAAATTTACACGGGGCTGCTTGCCCCCATGCTACCTTAAAATCAACAGCTCCCTCCAAAGAGAATAGTATGAGCAACCCCTACACCGCGCCAAATAACAGCATGGGTCAAGCCGCGCAAACAACCTTTGAGCCAGAAATCTTTGCGCTGAGAGGCCGATTAGGGCGAGTGCGCTATCTTGCTTATAGCTTCGTTATTAACATCGTCATCCTGCTGCTTGGTAGCGTGATAATAGGGGTAGTAGTCGCCATCATCAGGCCCCACAACCCGCGCGTGCTCAGCACACTGGGTTCATTTTTGTATGTCCCGATACTGGCACCGATACTGGCGTTTACCATTATTCTGGCAAAACGTCGTTTAAATGATCTGGGTCAATCCGGCTGGCTGAGCTTGTTGCTGATCGTTCCGTAGGTGAACCTCTTCCTTGGTTTGTACTTGTTATTTGCACCAGGCACGTGCGGCCCCAACCGCTACGGGCCGGAACCGTGTGCCAATAACACCGCATTGATTGTGGTGGCATGTATGTTCCCGATCTGCATCATGCTCATCAGTATTTTGACCACCATCGTATTACCCATCTACCAAAAAAACACTACAAGAGCCAAGTTCTCTGAAGTGATTTTGGCCACCGCAGCAGTAAAAACTGCCGTGGAAATTTGCGCACAGGAACATGACCAATGGCAAATCACAGGGTGTGCAGGCGGCATCAATGGTGTACCGCAAGATGTGACCGTACCCAATGGCAGGGTAGCTAAGCATCACCACGGCCGATAATGGCGTCATTACCGTAACAGCCGTCAACACGGATGGTTTAAATGGGCAAACCTATATTTTGATTCCAAAATTGAATAGCGGCAAAGTATTTTGGACCGTGGAAGGAACTTGCTGGTCGAATTCGCCCCCCCCAATTTGCTACCCCCCCACAATTGGCAAGCCGACTGATAATCGGCATGCTGCCCTCGTCGGGGCAGTTTTGTGCCTTTGACTGAAATTACGTTTAGCGATGCTTTTTCCAAACGAAGGTGGTATGCCTGTGGAATACAGTCCCCGGCAGCCGCTGACCTGCCTTGCTGGGCAACGAAGCAGATCTTGCACAGCAACACCACAAAAAAACTCTTGACAAAAAAATCAAATGCGTTAAGATTCAACCATTCTGATTTTGGTAAATTTATCTTAAATATCATCATAACAATATTTAAATTGATATCTAATACCAAAACAAGATTCCCGTGTTGTACCACTGTGACCAATGTTGATATTGTGAGGACTATGTGATGGTGAACAAAACTCTGAAATTTCTGCCGCGCTTGTCCGGCGCGCCCCCTTTTTTACACCCGACATGGTACGGTATTTCAGGCTTGAGCTTGGTCGGTCTGGTATGCATCACATTGCCGCCCGACGCGGCAGCGGCAGCGCCGTGTACAGTGCCCGGCACTTGGGTCAACAGCTCCAACGGTGCGATCACGGTGGCAAACAGCCTGACTGGAAACGTCAAGTTCCCATATTGCAGCGCGCAGCACAACCTGACGGTTGCACTAAACGGCACCAACGCGTTTGGCGTGACTGGGGTGTATCTGGGCGGGGCCGATTGCCAAGGTTTTGCCTGGGCCATGACGTTTGCGCCAAGCTGCGTCAGAACCGACGGCACATTCAGAAACAACGACGGCGGTACGGGCACGGATTTCTGGTCCAAGACCGGGCCGTTTATTGCCCTGAGTCGCACCAGCCTGACCACCGCCAGCGCCACTGGCACGCCCTTGGGCGGATCGTTTGCGTACACCACCACGCCCGAGGCGGGCGGCAATTTTGCCACCGTGGCCATGGCAGACGGCGTTACCGCCAGCACCAATCCAAACATTACAAAATTCACCGCGCCCGCTGGCGGCGGTGCCCCCAGCCCCGGCGGGCTTGAAAAACTGGTCGCAAAATATACCGCCAACGCGGTTGAGGCGAGCAATGACCTGAACCACATCGCTACCTTCGGCATGTCATGCTATATGGTCGCGCTGGAATCCGATTATGGCAGCGGCCCGAACAACTGCCAGGCCACCACCATCTATGGCACGCGCTATACCGGCACCCTCACCAATCCAAACGGACTGACCGGCACTTTCTGTGCCTCGTTCATTGCCAATGTCAGGTTGCAGGGCACTGGCCAGCTCAATTCCGGCAGTTACATCAACTACAGCCCTGCTACCCGCACGATGACAACCGTTACCAGCGTGACCGGTGCCGACGGCAGCGCCGTGGTGGCGGGCCGTACCGTAGCGCGTGACCGCGCCATTATCCCCGGTCGCGGTGTATTGGTCGATGTCAGCGGCGTGGGGACTGGCCTGCTGGCCAACGACACGGGCGGCGCGATTCGCGGCTATCGGTTGGATCTGTTCAACGGGGCGGGCCGCGTTGCATGCGCAGGCTATGCCAACCCGATCGGGGTCGGGGTTTGTCAAACATCTCAAGCGGCCTGTCCGGGGAGTACTTTTCAATGAACCATCCACTTGCAACTTTCGCCACCGTCGCACTGGCACTGGCAGCCAGCGCCGCCCACGCCCAAGCAAACGCAACCATCCACACCGTGATGCTGCGTGGCACCACCCTTTGTATCGGCTTGCCGCAGCAGCCCTTGCATTGCCTCGCAGATGATAAAACCGCCAAAGCCATGCCGCTCTGGTCGCAGGATGGCACGCGCATCGCCTACATTGCGCAAGAGCGCAAATCGCCTGCGCTGGCCTGGCTGGTGGTGATTGACCGACACGGCAAACTGCTCTCGAAGAGCGCCATCAAGCCAGAACTACCCGGCGAAATCCGTAGCGGCATGCGTTTTGTCGAGGCCCTTCAATGGTTGGGCAAGGATAAAATCGTGGTCAGCGGCAGCGTTAACCCGGGCACCACCGAATACAATGTGATCGATCTCAGCTCGGGCAAGACGGTCAAGGAATTCTTTGACGATGGTCACGTCACCAGTTTTTCCCCCGACGGCCAGCACTACACCAGCCTCAGCGGCAGTCCGCACTTTACCCCGACCGCCCAGCGTGCGCCAATCCTCAATATTGATAACGTGGCGGTGCTGAACGATGCAGAACGCTCGCTGGCCTTTCCCGATCAGGCGCAATGGTCGCCTGACAGCCGCTCGGTGGCGATTCATGCGGTCGATAGCAGCGGAAATACGCATCATGTGGTGCACTGGAACCTCGGCGCAAAACGGGCAACGATAACGCCATTGCCGCTTGCGAGCAGTGCGCCCCAGGCCATGTTCTGGCTTGCCGGCAATCTGCAGGTGCAGCAAAAAGTATTGAATCCGCATCCGCTGGCCGCCGACATCGCGCCGGGCTTGGTCAATTTCATCAACCAGGCCTGGCGCAGTTCGCCGGGGCTGCCATTGAATCAATCTGCCGCGCCGATTCAGTGGGTGCCAACTGACATGGCCGCCTCGCCTGATCCGCAGGCCAAGGGCAGATCCTTACGCGCCCGACTCGAAAAGGCAGCGCAACCGGGCTCAGGCGCGCAAGCGGACTTTTGGTGCCAGGATTGCGAGCTGTCTGCCCTGCCAAGGCAAAACGCGCTGACGTACTAAATGGCAAAGCAGGACGAAAAAAACACGAATCGGCATTCACGCCAAAAAACCAGGGAGAACATATTCATGAGTATTTTCAGAAAATTGACCACCAGGGCCGCACGGCCCTTGATCGGGCTGGCCGCCTTGGCCTTGTGCAGTGCCGCCGCTGCTGAACCGCTGCTTTATCAATTGAGCGGCACGGGCAGTGGCATGCTGGGTATGCAAGTGTTTAACAATGCGACGATCATGATCGAAGGTCGCGGCGACTCGCTGAACGTGATTGAGATTGATCCGGGCATTTATTTGAATGCGCTTGAATCGGTATCGGTCAGAATTACCGGGCAAGGCAGTGCGTCGGCGACCGAGGCGTTTTATTTTTTCGTGAACCAGGGCGGTCAAACGGCTGGCTTCACTGTGCGCTCGATTGGCGACATCAACGATTTCAGCGCAGCGGCACTGGCATCCTGGGATGGCACCACCCGCCTGGGGCCACTATCCGTTTCAAGCAGCCTGCTGGCACCGTTTGACACCGACCACGGCACGTTCCACTTTAACAATGCGACTGGCCTGAGCTTTATGGCCAGCCCGGTGCCCGAACCCGGCCAGTGGGGCCTGTTGCTGGCTGGTGGCGCGATGCTCGCTGGCGTGGTGCGCACGCGCAAAAGGGCGGCGGCACCCCAGGTCGGGTTCACATCCGGCCCGGCAGCCTGACCACAAAAACCTGCCGGTACAGCGGCAGCAAAGCCAGCACCCGCCACATCAAGCACCACATCAAGCACCGCCATCCAGCCCAGCGCTCGCGCGCTGTGCGCTGGACACCATCCTCACCACAATGGGCACGCCCGGATACGTATTTTCCACCATATCGCCCCCCTTCGCGTCAGTGAGTTTGCAATCGGCTTCCCTGCGGCACCAAATCCCGCTACAATCCCCGGTTTGACAATAAATTGACAATGAGCGCAATTAAACCGGCATCGCCCTTATGAACATCAACCCCTATCAGGCCCCCGGTAGCGATCTTACCGCGCCAGTACAAACCAACCCTGCACGCCCGCTTGCCATCAACCTTGCTTG
>JBKJLF010000304.1:0-12911 GCA_046597185.1 Burkholderiaceae bacterium
TATCCCCCCAAATAATGAGTTGGCCACACCCATTACAGGGTAACTACTCACCCCAAAAGCAGTGTGGCTATCTAGCATGAAGTGCTGCACATCCTTTTTCTTTTAATATGTATTTGATATGTTAACTTAATCGCAATGTGTTGCGTATCCGCTTGCTATCACCCATGCGCCGTTTCCCGAATTGAACAGCATCAAGCGGGTTTTCTGTTTTGAAGTGAAATTTGACAGCGCTTGGGCTGATATCAGTAAGCCATTTTTTTGGATTGATGCGCGCGCCATGTCCAATGAGTGGCGCGTTTCAAAAACGCACTCAAATGGCGGACACGTCGCGGTGAGCCGAACCGGGCGCGGTGGTGCGGGTGTTGGCCGAATAGTTCGGGCTGGTGTTGCAGGGCGATTAGCAGGCGCTGGATGAGTACGCCTGCGGCGATATAAATGTATTTAATAATATATTCTATCCCGGCTACCTATCGCATTTACTATATATCGTCGAAAGTAATTTCTGGAAAAAGAAACCGCAATAGTGCGATATAGGTCATGTCTGGAGTATAACGCTCATCACCAAGACTCATTGCGATTTTGTACCCTTTAACCTTTTTGGCCCATTTCCCAGTTTTGTCCTCCTCTTCTATTTGTGATCTCCTGCCATATGCTTTCAATGCCCATCTAAAGAAATTTGCATATTGGGGATGAGCAGCTACAACCCAATGTGCAACTTGGATAAATGTAGGAAAACGAGAACCGATCACGCGGCCATGCTTTGCTGAATAAAGAATTCAAAAGTGTTGCATGCAAACCATTTTGTTTGTGCGGAAATGGTATTCCCATTACTGTGAACTCATGCTGAAATTTCCGCCAAGATTGCGAAATCAGTATTATTTGAAACGAACTCAATCCATTCCATTTCAAATTTAATCCGCAAAGCCGCTTTCGCTGCTACTTCCAAATCATGGCGTTGCTTCTTACAACCATAGATAGCGGATAAGTATCAAAACGAATTATAGTGAACTGCAAATGCAAAAAACCAGAGCAATTATAGGGTGGGGAAAGGGCCTGCATCCGAAGACAATCGCATCACATCTTCAATGCCGATAACCCAAGCAAGGTAGCAAACGACCACTCAAAAATAGGTGCCAGCAACGAATTAGTGCATGATAACACACCTAAATACCTAACCGTTTTTGGGAAACAGTGCCTTCACCTTGTTGCAACGTGCCAAGTAATTAACCATTTTTTCACCATCCCCCTGCGCCTGCCAATACACCGCATCCGCCAAATCCGCCAACGGCGGATAAGCCGCCCGCCGCGCCGCAATCACACTTTCCTGCGCCTGCATCACCCGCTCGTCATCACTACGCCCATCCAACTAGCAGCGCTTTCAATCTCCCACTTCGCCCCAACATACGGCACCGCTTCCTGCGCATACCCGTGTGACACTAAAAAACCATTTTCCACCACGTAAAACTCTGCCAGCAGCGTTTGGCTCCCATAATAGAAATAAAACGGCAGGGGCATTCACGAAAATTAAAAATCGTGGGTGCCCCGTCTGAAGTCAAAACGAATCGGGAGCCCGGTCAGATTGACTGAGCGGACTCCCGGCGAATTGTAAACATTATTTTCAAGCAATAAGTTCACCCATTACAGTTGTTTCAAATACTCCAGCAAAGCGGCTTTTTCAGAAGAAGTGAACAACGTTCCATACTCATGCCCACAGCGGCTGTTGCCCGAGTTACGCAAGAGGCAATCCGTGGTCAGGTAGGTAAAGTTGAGCTGGGTTTGGGTCGTTGCCAGGCCAACCCGTGAAGTATCATAGGCAGGGCCGACCTGGAATGCCAGAGGACGCAGTATGACAGGGTTGAGCAAATCAGCCAAAGTCGGCACCGAACCATTATGTAAATACGGGGCTGCGGCCCAAATACCTTGCAATACGCGCGATTCGTAGGCATAGCTGGTCAGCGTGGCGACCGCAGCTGGTGCGGCGACCGCCTTGCTGGTGCTGGTTTGGGTCAGGGTCGGGAATGGATTGCCGGAGCCAAGATATTGTTTAATCACGCCTCTGGATACCGTCTGCAACAAGCTCACTACCGAATCAACCGCCAGCATCGGGGTGCCATCGGGCTTGGTCGCGCCTTCCATTACACCGGTTTTTACCGTCGATGTGACCAAATTGGCCTGGCGGCTGTCGGTGCCAACATCTTGTACCGGGGTAGCCCAGGTATTGTAGGTGACGCCGCCAAATACGCGCGGTGTACCGGCTTTGATGCCGTGGCAGTCTTCGCAACTCACATTGCCATGGAGGGTGTCTTTTTTGGCAAATACGGTTTTACCCGTGGCAACCAAGGTGGCGTTTAAGGCAAACGGCCATTTTGGTGGGCCCATTTTTCTTATATTGGTCTCTTGCTTGCCCAGACCGGGGAAGTTGGTCGAATTGATTTGCAAATAGTCGTAGACCAGCGGGGAGCTGCTGGTTTTGACCGGGTGCAGTTTGCCAAATACCCCCTCCACCTCGCCCAAATTACGCGCCAAAGCAAGATCAGGGCTGCCATTATTTGCAAAGCCCAACCATTGCGTTCTGTCCTGAATGCTGGCATTCCACAAAAATGGGTAGCGCACGGGCGCATCGGCGCGCTTGATATTTTCGGCGATGATGTAAGGCGATGTGAGGCCCACATCCAGCCCCGAAAGCCGATTAAAAATCATCGACACCGCATCCAGACGCCCTGCGCCCCACTTGGAGGTAGTCGGCACCGAGGCCGATACGATGGTGTGATACGGTGTATACCAGGCCTGCACGGCACTACGCAAGGCGGCTTTGGTGGTGGCGTTGTTATTACTGCCCAGCACAGCAATGGCGAATTGGTCAAACACGGTAGTCGTATTCAACAGCTTGGCAACGGCAGCATCGAGATCGGTTAACAAAGCCCCGAAATCGGTGATCGCCGGGCCACCGTCGATACGGTAGGGCTGTGTTCCCACAGTAATTTGGCGGGTATGGCAACCGGAACAAGTCGGGCCAACATAGGTTTCGCCGCTCTTATCGACATTGGTGGTAAAGCCAACTGGCAAGCCCGCAACCGGGCTGGTAGGATTGGCCAGATAGCCATAGCGACTCAAGCTATTAGCGGAAAAAGGCGTGCCATCGGTCCTTTGTAATGCGAAATACCACTTCAAGGGAATCAGTTGTGAGCCTTGGTCTTGCGTGTAGAACGATGCACGGGTGGTGCTGGTCCAGTTAACGCCCTGATCAACATTAATGGGGGTTTGCGCCAGTACAGCGGAACAGCTTGCGATAGCTAACGCTGCGCCAATTAAATGTTTTTGGTTCGTTTTTATTCGTTTCATTTCGTCTCCTAATAATAGATTATGGGGTAAAGAAGTTGCCAATATGATTGCATATTTTTGATTTTACTGACCTCTATTTAGAAGTATAACACTAAACTAATTTAATTAATAGGACTTTGTTTGATCTTTCAAACGGCCGTGCAAATTTTTTTTCAGGGTTTCGATTACCGCTTTAGTATTTTTTCAATATTTTTATCGTTTGATTTCTTTCGACTTGATTCGATTGTGATGCATTAATGTTCGCAATGAAAATATGCTGTCCACCTGAATAAAGCGCAAAGACCGGCACGTTCCAGCAACACAATCGCAACAGAATGTCCATCCGTGAATCATGGGCCATCCAAGAAAAACGTCGCCTCTTTGGCCTCATACTAAAAATGGGTGCCTGGCTGTAGTAGGATTAAAACAGCGCTGATCATTAATGCACCATGAATCGGCCAGTTCTGATTTCCCAATATGACAGGATAGTAAATGAAGCTCATTACAGCACAAGAAGCAGCATCGTCTTGGGACATCCACAAATCATCGTCTTGGGACATCAACAAGATATCGTCATGGGACACCCACGGTTCAAGCGAATAAATATCCAAAAACTGGTTGTCAATTACCTTGTATGTTGCATATTTAAACACGTATCTAGCCAAAGGAATCGATCATGACTCGCTCTCGCAAAACATTGATATCCCTCGCCGCCACACAGTTTTACCATTACACCTCCCGTTGTGTTCGGCATTCATTTTTATGCGGGTTGGACAAGGTATCCGGTGTTTGCTTTGAGCACCGCAGGCAATGGATTGAGGATCGGCTATTAGCCTTGGCCCAATGGTTCGCCATGGATATCGCTGCTAACACAATTATGAGCAACCATTACCATGTTGTTCTACAGGTGAATCGAGAAAAAGCGCTATCCTGGAGCGACGCCGAAGTGGTAGAGCGCTTGCGAGAAATATTCCCCCGCAAAGTAAAGTCGAAAGAAAGTACAACTGAGAGTAGCGCCAAGGAGCTTGAAAACCCTGTATTGCCGAAAGTTATTGCCTGTTGGCGCGAGCGCTTGATGGATATCAGTTGGTTTATGCGCTGCCTGAACGAACCTGTCGCCCGGCAAGCCAATCAAGAAGACAAGGTTACCGGGCGGTTTTGGGAGGGACGCTTCAAAAGTCAAGCCTTGCTCGATGAAAGCGCCTTATTGGCCTGCATGGCGTATGTCGATTTGAATCCGGTTCGCGCCAAAATTGCGGCAACGCCCGAGGCGGCCGCCCACACATCGACTCAACGTCGACAAGGTGGATGTCCCAACTCAAACGTCCCAACTCAAACGAGGTGGATGTCCCGATTTAAAGTGGATGGCCCAACCCAAAAGACTCAAAGCGCTCTAAACCAATGGGTAGCTGGCCGCCAAATGGTTATCCCAGTGCAAGCGCGGCTGCCGATGTACCAGCCTGGCTTGCCATCGTCCGATTTCCATTGCGTAAATGGCACCGCTACCCGAGGTGAGTAACACCGTCGTGAGCTGTGCCGTCAGAGCGCCGCCCGCCACATCATGCAAGTCAATATCGGCGATCCAGCTTTGTCGGTGCACATCCCAAATCGATACCTTACCACCCCGTGGGGCCGTGCCAAGGACAAACTGGCCGCCCCCGCAACAGATGACGCTGGCAATATACTGGTTCAAGGCACGTTGCGCCGTCAGCGGCTGCCCTGACAACGGGATCAGCTCGCCACCGCTGGCATGGGCAAACATCAAGGCTTGGTCGTCCCCGGCTGGGCCTTGATATTGCGCGCCAACGATCACGCGATCATCCGGCGTTACCGTTAAATGGCGCAAACTCAATTGATGGTGTGGAGGCTCCACGCGTTCTTGCACCGTAGCGCTGGCAAGATCGATATAGGCAAGGCTGGATGCCATGGAAGACAGGTTAAGCTTGCGCCGCTCAAAATCCGGGTGGGTTTCGATACCGCCATTGGCGACAACCAAGGTTTTGCCACCCGACAAAATCGCTAATTCATGCGGCTCCACCCCAAAACTGGGGAATTCGCCAATCCGCTTCAAGTTGTCGGTTTCATACACACCGATCACACCCCGGTTGTTTGCGTAGTCATTTTCGCTGACAAACAGCCGCCTCGCGTCCGGGCTGAACACACCATGGCCAAAAAAGTGGCGTCCATCGATGGCCGCCACGGTCTTGCGCATTTTGCCGCCACGCATTTTGCTGCCATTCATTTTGCTGCCATTCAGATCGAGCATGCACATCCAGCGCCCCGGCCTGCGCGCAAAAAACACGGCAAAGCGCCCATCATGCGAAACGCAGGCCGAATGGCCACGGGAAGGAACCGGAAATCGGCTGTACAATTGGCCGGACACATGAAAAACACCAATGAAATGCTGTTCATGCTGGTCAGACCATGCGCTGAAAAACAGCCCTGACCCCAACCTTGGCCCCAGGCCTTGCCCCCTTGCCGGGGTTGACAGGCTACCAAGCATGGGCAGCGCAATCAGCGCCGCTGCCTGGGCCACAAAGCCTCTGCGCTTAATCGCCATCTCTTGCGTTAAACCGGTATTCAATTCCACTTGCTTTGGCATAGTCCAACTTGAGCAAATAATACACCTCCGAAACGCTGCGGTGCAGTTGCACCAGCGTGGCAGGCCGTTTTTCTTGCAGCAAATGCTCGGCACTGCCGCCGCTGGCATCAATCTGGCTGAGCGCGGCGGCAAAGCCCGCTTTAATTTTCTGATCTAACAGGGCCGCTTTGCCTGATTGGTTTGACCGGTTTGACGAGGGATTTTTTTGCAGCAGATACCAACTCAATCCATGCTGCATCTGATACAAATCCAAGGCCAATGCCAGACTCGCCTTGATTTGTGCAAGCGAGCTTTGGCTGCGCCAGCTTTCAAGCAATTGGGGATTCAAGCGGCCGGGTTTGCTGGCGCGCCCCGCATTGCCACGCTTTTCCATACCCAGTGCCAAACCCAGTTTCTGGTGCCGAATGTGATCCAGCGCAGTGATCACGCTGCTCAATACAATGCCCACATTGCGCTTAAAATAACCAGCGTGAACTTTTTCCACATCAAGATTGTAAAAGGTCGGGCCAAAGTCGTCTTGCCATAGCTGCGCAAGCTGTTGGGCATTGCTTGCCAAATTGTGCGCCGTTGCCTTGAGTAGCGGACATAGCGGTTTTTGCGCCGCATATTTTTCAGGCGTGGCCAGCGCCTCGTCAAACAGCAAATATTCCAGGGCTGACAAACCTTGCATACCAACGCCCGCTTTTTCCAACTCTTGGGCGCTGATGGCGAGGTTTTTGCCCGCAATGCGCGAGGCGAATTTGCGCTGCACCAAATTCAGGGGATCGGGCCAAAATTGAAATTGGGGCTGGGCATTGGTGGTTTCAATCGGGCCAAAATCAACCATCGCCAGCGCGCCCCAGCTTTGCATGGCTTGCAACCAGGCAGTGCGCAGGTCTGCCAGGGCCGCAGCGGACAGGTTGGTACAAAATTTTTCCGCCTCGGCATTGAGTACTTTGCTGCGCTGATCAAGCTGCTGGTGGGCGGGCAACAGGCTGTTGTTCACGACGGCCTGTATCAATGCCTGTTCGGGTGAGGCATTTTGCGCCATGGGCAATGGCATCACACCAGTTAGCAACAGTAGCACAGAGCAGCGCTTAAAGGCGGCGTGGATGCGGTAGTTTATGCTGTTTATGCTGTTCATGCGGTTCATGATATCGGGTTTTCCATCGGGTGCGCTGCTGTGGGCACGATTGCCGCGATTATTCCGGTTTGTCGTATTCGCCCCGCAGATTGCTGCAAATCTCCTGGACGGTGGTATCAGACCAGCGTGCGGCAACATCCCGGTAATAGTGATTATCGTAAACGATGTCGCCCTTGTGCGGGTCGCGCATAATGTTGCGGCACAGGCTGGCCACATCCGTAGCGGGGCAAGCTTTCTTTGTAAAGCGTCCGCCCATGGACTTGCAACCACGTCCCAGATCAGCCAGATTTTCAAGCGCATCCATTGCCAGGGTGTACTGGCGACATTGGCTGGCGAGCTGGCGCAAATCACAGGAATAGGTTTGCATTTTGCCATTCGAGCCGGACTGGGGCTGAGAATGGGAATGGGCTTGAGTGGGGTCGGCCAGCAAGGAGCCACCAGCCAGCATGGATGCCGCCACCAAGGCCAGCCCAAGCACGCCCTTGGCAACAGATTTAACGATTTGCTTCATGATGACGCCTCAATGTATCGCCGCACAGGGTGCAAGCTGCTTGCTGCACACAGCGCCTGGCCGGGTAACCGACCACGCCAAGTTCGCCATCGACCGCCTCACACCGGACTTGGCGTGGCGTCACCTGGCCCGCCGGGCAAATATCGGCGGCATCGGCCAAGGCGACGTTACGTGCATCTTCTTCGGAGCGGGAGGTATGGCTTCCCTTGACAAGGATGGTTTCACATGCTTCGGTGCGCGGCACCATGGCCAGTGCGGCATGCACCACGACGGGTTTGGCAAACGCTTGCACACTGGCAAGCGGATGGGGTGCTACCGAAGGAAGCGGTGCGGCCGCAAGATCGGGTGTTATTTCGAGCTGCGCAAGCACGGTCACGATACACCATACCAGCGCAAAAAACGCCAATACCGTGATGGTGACCGCTTTCATATTAATACCCTTTTTTGACGGTAAATTTATCCACGATGACGCCCTTGATATTCTTGAAGTAAAAATCGGCGTGATCCGAATAAAAGGTGCCGAACATGACGCCATAGGTCGCGCCCTGGGTGGAGGTATAAATCTTGGCCCACCAGTTACCGCTACGCTCCTGGTCACGCACTTCGACGCCACCCAGGCCGGAAACGAAAGCAAAGGTGCGGCCTTCGGTTAGCGTGTAGGGGGAGGTGGTGCTGGCCACGGTTTTATTGGTCATGCTGCTCAACAAATGGGTCCGGGAATAGGAATGTTCGTGCCCGGTGGCGATAATTGCGCCTTTCTTGCGGCAATTTTCATAGGCGGTCCAACCCACTTCATTGGTTTTGCCACCCACTTGCATGTCCTGTTGATTCTTGTGCCATGCGCAAACGCGCCAGGCACCGGCGGGGATGCTGTTCAGGCTGGAGGCAATGTAGGCTTCCTGGCTGGAAGTTGTGCCATAAGAACCAATGGCGGGCATGACAAAGTAAATATTATTGTAGTTGCACGTCATTTGTTGGGCATAGCTGCCGCTACATTTGACATTGCTTTGTCGGGCCAAACGAGCTTTGCCAAAGTTACGCACGTTATCGAGATTACTATCGTCAAAATCGTGATTGCCGGCCACCAGCAGTGCAGGATCGGCGCTACCCAAGGTATTGCGCACCATGGAATCCCAGGTTGCATCCTTGCTACTGGTGTACGAGGTATCCCCCACCACGATGGTCAGTTTGGCACCTTCTGACTTGATCAGGTTCAAGACACTCTGGAAGTTTCCGCCTGCCGCCGTATCGCCGACAAAGGCAATCTTGGTCCCGGTTTCCAGCGTTGCGGCCGACACATAAGCGCTTTGCGCTGCCGCCAAGGCACATACCAACAAACAATTTAGTTTTACGTTCAATTTAATCTCCAAGCTCAAGGTTTATAGTAATTTAGATTTTTTAGAAAATTTCTGTCTTTTATTATTGGCATAAGTGTACTTTAATTTACTTTGAGATGCAATCGGTCAAAAGTACTATTTACGGGACATCCATCTCAAAAGACTCAAAGCGAATAGCCTCAATCAATTGATCAATCGTCGCCATGTGAGTACGAAACGACAAGATGGCGATGCGGATCACAAAAAATCCATCCACCATGCTGGAACTTAAAAACACCTGTTGCCGCGCATTGATGCGCTGGAACAATTGCTGTGTCAAGGCATTACATTGCATCTGCCCCACTTCCCCTTGCGCTGCCTTGTTATGGTAACGAAACGCCAGAATTGACAGATCGACTGGCCCGACCAAATGCAGCGCGGCAAATTGCGGCGCAACTTCGTCGCACAAGCGAAAAAAACCGCCGTAAACGCCATCCACATGCAACCACAGGCCAAATTGACGCGCCAATGTAGCCAATTCGGGCAAAGGGTCAATCCGGCCCAGATTGGTGCTGCCCGCCGTGCCGATGATGAGAAACGGTTGCAAGCCAGCCGCCCTGTCCTGCTCGATCAAACTGCCCAATGCCTGGCTGGCACTGGCAATGGCAATGGCAATGGCAATGGCAATGGCACTGGCACTGGCAATGGCACTGGCAGTGGCACTGACAGGGTGTGATGCCGCAGCCTGTGGCAACTGCGCATAAAAATGGTTGATGAGCTGATCGGTAGCCGCCTGCCAGGCGGCACGCTGTTCGGCATCGGGTTCCAGGCTTGCGCTGGCCGCCTGCAAGGCCAGCAGCGCGGGTTTCAGGTCATCGTTTGGTTTGAGGTAATCGTTTGGTTTGAGGTAATCGTCATGCATCGTGTCATCTTTCTTTACCAAGTGATGAGCTATCATAACCCGTCGTCAATCAAACCCAGTTTATCCAACATAATCTGCCGCAACAAGGGTTCGGACGAGCGTATAAAAAAATGATCACCCTGCAACATATAAAAAGAAAACTGCCTGGTCGTATGATTTTCCCAGGCCTTGATCTGCGCCTTGGGAAAACTGGCCACGTCGTCGGTGCCACCGAAGGCGGTAATGGGCGTGTTTAGCTTACAATCCAATCCGGGCGTCCAGGTGTCCAGAATTTCAAAATCAGCGCGCAGGGCTGGCAAATAGATCGGCAATAAATCTTTATCGTTCAAAATCTCTTGCGGCGTGCCGTTCAGTTTTTGCAGTTGCGCCACCAGTTGAGCATCGTCCAGCAAATGCATATTGCGTGGCCGAGTTCGCGTTTCCGGCCAAGGCGAGCACGGCGCGCTATAGCCGGAAGCAAACACATGCAGCGGCATGGCTTGCCCGGTATTTTGCAGGTACAGCGCTAATTCAAAGGCGATTAAACTGCCCAGACTATGGCCAAACAAGGCATACGGCTGCTGGATGGTATCTTTAAGCTGCACTGCCAGCTCGGCCACCAGTTCGGCCATATTGGTGCAGGGCGGCTCGCGATAGCGATTGGCCCGCCCCGGCAATTGCACGGCAATGATATTCACCTGTTGCCCAAACAAAGCATCCCAATGCGCAAAGTACTGGGCCGTGCCACCTGAAAAAGGCAGGCAAATCAGGTTCAATACACCTTTGCGCAAAGGGTGCGTGCTTACCAGCCACGCACCAGAGGAGGTTTTATTTTCAGACGACAAGACTATTTTCCTCTGCCAATGGCGTGCCAGGGCGGTTATTGCTGTTATTGAGCGCCCCCAGCACCTGTCGCGCCAACACCTCGGCCGCTTCAATATGCATATTGTGGCCCGATTCAAAGGTTGAAAATTCAAGTTGTGGCAGCGCCTGTTTGAAGGCCTGAAGATCTTGCTCGCCAGTATTCAAGCTCAGCCCACGATTACCGATCAACAATTGGCAGGCAAGCCTGATCGTCGAAATTTCGGCAAAAAACTGCGCTTTCGACATGCCATAACCCACTTTTAAAAAGTCGCGAATTCTACTGTCCCAACGCCAAACCAGGCCGTCGTTGGATCGGCTCACACTGCGCTCGGCCAGATTGGCCACCAGATTCGGGTCTACCCCAGGGTAGGCTTCGCTCAACATGTGGATGACGGTATCGAGCGAGGCAATCGTCGGGTGCAAAATCGGTGCCGATTTTGGCTTGTCCTTCCATTGCTGTACTTGCTGCTGATCCAGATAAGGAAATGCGGGTTCGATCAGGATGATCTGATCAAACAAGTCCGGCTGGGCTTTCGCCATTAACAGCCCCAGCATGCCACCATACGAGTGCGCGACCAGCGTCATGGGAACAGCGCTGGCACGCACAAACGCCAACAAGGGCTGGCAAACTGCTTCGATTGAATAATCCAGACCAGCGGCAAGGTGCAGGCTCTTGCCGTGGCCGACCAGATCGGGCGCGATCACCCGGTAACCTTGCTCGCTCATATATTCTGCGAACAGCGTAAATGAGGCCGCCTGATCGAAGATGCCATGCAAGCAAAGCAGCGGCGGCTTGTCTTTGGCACCCCACTCACAAATATTGAGCGCGCCGGACGATGTCTCAAACAGATATTCTGTCATGCCCGCAAACCCTGCATTGAGGGACGCGCCGGACGAGCCGGATGCCGTGGCCTGATCGTCCCGACTGACGGTATTGCGGACGGTACTGCTGACGGTATTGCGGACGGTATTGCTGACGGTATTGCCAACCACATCGCCAACGATGCCATTCACGTCCCCCAGCAAGGCGCTCATTTCATCCTCGCTCAAACCCGCCATCATGCTGATATCGGCATCGCCACCCGCACCCGACCCGGCTGGTTCGGCGTAATCGTGCGGGAATATCTGCTGCAAAATATACCCGGCCAGCGCGGCGATGGTGGGGTAGTCAAACAGCAAGGTGGCCGACATTTGGCTACCCATCAGCGCGCTGATCACGCCGCGCAACTCCAGCGCCATTAGTGAATCCAAACCCAGTTCCTGCAGGGCGGCATCGGGCGAAATTTTATCCTTATTTAATTTCATGACGCCAGCAACCCGGCCAAGCAATACCTCAATCAGTAAAGCAGTTCGATCTTCCAGATTGGCTTGGCCCAGTTGCTCCAGCAATTGCTTTAATTCAGTCTCATCCTGCTGCTTGGCCTGATTGTCGCCCAAGCTCCACAGCTTGCCATAGTAGTGATAAGCCTTGAGTGGGCGTAAAAATTCCTGCATGCCCGATTTGGACAAATTGACCACGGCCAGTGTGCCAGGTTTTGCCGCCAGAATTTGATGAAACGCCAGCAAGCCATCTTCCGGCGCGAGCGTATTGCCTTCAAACCGCTGTTCCAATGCCTCACTCTTGGCCGCCATCCCCACTTGGCCCCATGGCCCCCAGTTGATACTGGTCGCCGCCAGACCCAGCGCGTTACGGTAATTGGCCAGGCCATCCATATAAGCATTGGCGGCCGCATAATTGCTTTGTCCGGGCGAGCCAAACAAGGCGGAAGAGGAAGAAAACAGCACAAAGAAATCCAGATTCAGATTTTGGGTGCATTGATGCAAATTCCATGCCCCCGTCACCTTGGGTGCCAAGGGTACCAAAAAGTCGTCCAGGGTTTGGCTGGCAAGCACGCCGTCACGTAATAGCCCGGCCGTATGCAGCAAACCGGCAACCGGCGGCCAATGTTGCGCCAAATGCTGGAAGCTTGCAGCCAGTTCGGCGTAATCGCTCACGTCGGCGTTGAAACAGGCAATCTTCACGCCCGGCATCATCATTTGGTCGATGCGGGCTTGCTCTGCCGGGTTGGCTGCGCGCCGCGCAAACAAGGCGATATGGGTCGCGCCCTGATGCACCAGCCATTCACAAAACAATAATCCCAAACCACCCAGGCCACCGGTAATGATATAGGTTCGTTCTGGCTTGACCAGTAAGCCCGATGTTTGACTGGTTTGGCTGGCTTGATTGGTTTGATTGGCTTGATTGGTTTGATTGGTTTGATTGGTTTGATTGG
>JBKJLF010000360.1:0-3412 GCA_046597185.1 Burkholderiaceae bacterium
AAACCTTATTAACGGCGATTGCGCAACTGGCTAAGCGCGTTTTACAACAACGCTTACCGCCTGATACGCCCATGCCTGACAGTATTCATGATTTGAAAGGAGTCGTTT
This sequence comes from Burkholderiaceae bacterium, assembly GCA_046597185.1. GTDB lineage: Bacteria > Pseudomonadota > Gammaproteobacteria > Burkholderiales > Burkholderiaceae_D > CAMBDR01. The sequence goes on from JBKJLF010000360.1 coordinate 109, forward strand.
CCATGTTGGCCGAAAATATTGAAACTATGATGCAAAAAAGCGAACGCAAGGGCGAGCGCAGGGGCGAGCGCAGGGGCGAACTAAAAGGCAAGTTGGAAGGCAAGTTGGAAGGTAAGTTAGAAGGTCGCTTTGAAGGCCGTGCCACCATGCTAACAGCCATGCTGGTGACGCGTTTTGGTGCGCTACCGGCTTGGGTGAGTGAAAAAGTCAACGACGCAACGCCGGAACAACTGGAACAATGGGGCATTGCCTTGTTGGCTGCCAAAAGCTTATCTGCCGTGTTTGATTAAAAATTCGTATCACTGTGCAAATGCGTCACTGCGCATACTCGGTTAGCAATAGTAGCGGCCAAACTGTTTATTTTCCCAGACGGCAAATTTTTTCGCCGGACGCCCTGCTTGTTAGTAACCAACTTCGGGTAGGCTAGCGCCAGCGTGATGGCAATGTTAAAGGCACGGTTGAACGGGTGGATGGTGAAATGGGCGATGACCGGCAGTGCGCGGGTGATTGCAATAAACGCGGATTCGGCTTGTGTAACATGCAGGCGAAGTGTACCAAGCTCGCGTTCGCGTAGCGTTTCGACGTTCTGCGTGGTCTCAAACGTGATTCGTTTAAGAAGATCCAAAACCTGCGAATTGGTTGATGATAGATGGGCGCGCCAAATGTCATCAAGGGATTCAAGTGTTTCCTCGCGTTCAGATTTTTCGGTATCCCACCTTGATGCGCCAGGCTTTGCAGGAACGCGCCATTATCCAAAATAGGCTCTGGCATGCTCATGCAGCTTTTGTACTTTGCCAAAGTTGTTGCGCGAGTAAAAAATAACCTGAGCTTTGGGATCGCGTGCCAGCAAGCCGCCAGCCTTTAACAATTCATCTTTGAGATCGGGCAGGCATGGAAAGGATTTGTGCAGATCGATCTGGCACCAACGGAAGATGCTGCAACGCATACACCGACGATGAGCTATTGGCCGATTCCGCCGCTGAACTGGATCAAAGGGCGCTGGACAAGGTGCGTGCTTTTGTCAATACCCTGGCTGAAAACGAAGCTTTATGTACCTTGCAAAGCGGCGGCAAAACATTTCAATATGCCGATATCACTCAGGTGCGCCGTAGTTTGGCACGGATTAGTCAGGATAATTTGCACGAAGTGGGCAGGGTAAAGGTCACGCGAATCGGGTTGCTGCTGCGTAGATTACCATCAAGCCAGATTTTTACCGTATTGCCGTTGGTGTATGGGTTTTGTAAGCCATGAATTCTCTTATTCCGCCCATGAAAAACCCCGCCAGGGCTACCGTTTTGCGGTATTCAAGGCGGGGTTAAGTGGTGCTTGTTTTATTTATTGTTATTCTCGTCTCCACTCCAGGGGCAAATTACCGTTTTGCCGCTTATTTGCAACTCGCATTGACCGTCACATTGACTTGCGTGCTGTTATTGTCTTCGTTGCTTTCATCCACATTGTTGTTGGCATCCACTTTTAAGGTCAGCACATTCAAGCCCGGGTTCAGGTAGGCTTGGGTGTTGATCAATTTGCTGGCACCGACGGCCAATGCGGCGTTGCTTTGTTGGCTGACGATGGTGCTGCCAAGCGATAAGGTGTTGGTGTAGGCAGCGCTGTCTGCTTTGCCGATGTTGCCATTGTCGTAGACGATGTTAAAGGCGCATTTACCATTGGCGGCCAACACGGCGTTGTCACGGGTCAGGGTGATGGAGCCGCCCCAGGGTGTCGATTTGCCACCCACATAAATCCCTTTTTGGCTGACCAGATCGGCTTTCGGGGTCGGTACAGGTGTAGGCTCGGCAGCTTTGCCGCAACGTGCAGTCGATGTGACTTTAATGACGCGCACATTGTTGGTTTCGTCGCTTTCTACCAGATTGTTGTCTGAATCGAGGTAGAGCCGCAGTTCATACGCACCGCCGGGCAAGTAGGCTTGGGTCAGGACGACTTTGCTTTGCCCGGCTGCCATGTTCAAGGCAGATTGGATGGTGACCACTTTGCCGTTGACGAATGCCGAATTTTTGAACGGTGTGGCGGTGGCGGCATTGCCCAGATTACTCATGTCGTAAGCCATATTGTAGGCACAGTTGCCATTCGATTGCAGGAAAGAATCGGCATCGGTCAACACCACGCTGCCACCCCATGCCACAAACTTGCCACCTGCACCGCCGATTGCACCGCCGATGGTAATGCCTTTTACGCTGGTGATGTCTGGCTTGCCGACAGGTGCAGGTTCGGTTTGACGCCGTGGTTCTGGCGTAGGCGTTGGTGTTGGCCCAGGCTTGGTTTCTGGTTTGGTTTCTGGTTTGGTTTCTGGTTTGGTCTCAGGTTTGGTCTCAGGCTTGGTTTCTGGTTTGGGTGTCGGTGTTGGGGTTGGTTGGGTAATGGCTGTGCCACCGCACAAATCAGGCAAGGTGATGGTGATGGCGGGCACTTTGTTATTGTCTTCATTGGTTTCAACAACTTGATTATCAGGGTCGATGATTAATTGCAGTTTCGATACGCCACTGGGCAAGTAAGGTTGGGTGCTGATGTTTTTGCTTTGTCCACCATTGACTTGTAAGTTGTAAGGACGGGCAGCAACATTGGCATTGAGGTTGTCGGGGAAGTCCGGTTTGCCGTTGACCAAACCATAAGGCACGCCGTTGGTATTGTTGGGCGTAATCCGGGTGGCCACCAACCAGGTGGAAAATGGTTTGCTGGTGGCAACACTGCCATTATTGACCACATCATAAGTCACATTGAAAGCACAGCGGCCGTTGCCTTTGCCAATTGAATCAGCCTGGCTTAAAGTCACGCTACCACCCCAGGGTACAAACTTGCCGCCTGCGCCGCCAATGGCACCGCCGATGGTAACGCCCTTGACGCTGGTTAAATCGCTGCCTTCCGCAGCGTTGGCATGGCTACCAACACCGATCAACGCGAATGCGCCAAGCAAACTGGCTACCAGGGTTTTTACGGTGGTTTTTACGGCGACTGCGCTTGTATTGTGATCTGCAAACATGATTTTCTCCTGATTTAATTTTCGACTTGTGTTTGACTTCTTTGGTTTTCATTTACTGCCCGCTTGCATCCTCTTCAGCAAGGATGATGCCAGGTGGCAATATATCGATGTTGGCGTGTTGAAATTAAATCTGTGGAAATATTTTGTTCCTGAATGAGGTGTGGATACTACTGCTTCAGCACCGAAGCTCAGGAGGTGCAGAATTTGTCACCTTGCTTCAGCCATTTTTCGCTCGAAATATGACAAATTTTGTCGGTTGCTTCTTATATGATTTATTGTGTGCGACAAGCGCCGTGGCCTTGCTTG
>JBKJLF010000523.1:0-25624 GCA_046597185.1 Burkholderiaceae bacterium
CAGGTTTCGCAAAAGTTTACAAGCTTTATTTGTACATATTTTGATGCTGTTGAAGACAGTGTGGTAATGGAAATACACTGTTGCTTTTATGGTATTTTTTAAATTGAGAATTGCTGGCCGCAACACGCGGTTTGGGCACAACATGCCGAAATGTTGTAGACTCCTCTCTGTTATTTTCCTGGGACGATTATGAAACCTTTTACTTCTTCGCGCGCGCTGGCGGCACTTACTCTGATTGCAGGTTTATCTGCCTGTGGCGGCTCCAATACCTATCAACTAGGCGGCATCGTTGTTGGCCTGTCTCAAAATGGCCTGGTGCTGTCAAACGGTGGCACTACACTACCCGTTGTTGCAGGATCAACAGGCTTTTTGTTCCCGGACAAACTGAAATATGGCACTGTGTTTGATGTACAAATTCAAACCCAGCCAGCCCATCAATTGTGCGCCGTTTCCAGTGCAAAAGGCAGTGCGGGCACGACATCGACTTCCAGCGGCATCGTTTCCTGCGCACTCAACAATGTTACCGTTGGCGGCACCATAAGCGGTTTAACCACCGATGGCTTGCAGTTGACCAATGGCAGCGACACCTTGCTGGTCGGTGCCAATGCCACCACCTTTGTGATGTCGCAACGAGTCAGTTTCGGCTCATCTTATGGTATCGCGATCCTGAAACAGCCCACTGGCAAAACCTGCTCGGTTGGCAATCCGGCTGGCACCATTACCACCGATACTGCTGTCACCAATATCACCATCACTTGCGTATAAGTCATGCCGTACTGGAGCAGGTGCCTTACTCCAAAGCCCATTCCTGCGCCATTTGTTGCACGTAGGAATACGGTGCCTGCCTGACATCATCAAAACTCACCAGTTCATACGCATCGGGCTGCGCCAATAATTGGCGCAGCAGCAGATTATTGAGGGCATGCCCCGATTTGTGCGCCACGAAATGAGCCAGCAAAGGGTGTCCAACCAGGTATAAATCGCCAATCGCATCAAGGATTTTATGCCTGACAAATTCATCGTCATAGCGCAAACCACCCTTGTTCAGGATACGATATTCATCCATGACCACGGCATTGCCCATGGAACCACCGCGCGCCAGACCCAGTTCGCGCAGGGTTTCCACATCTTGCATAAAGCCAAAAGTGCGCGCCCGCGCCACATCGGCCACGTAGCTGACTTCGGCAAAATCAACCTGCGCATTTTGCGCTGTGCCATCGACGGCGGGGTGATTAAATTCAATGAAAAAATCCAGTTTGAAGCCATTATGCGGTTCCAGCCGCGCCCATTTTTCAGCTGCACCCTGGCCTTGCCGCACTTCAACCGTTTTCTTGACACGAATAAATCGACGCGCCGCGTTTTGTTCTTTGACGCCCGCTTGCTGCAATAAATAAACAAACGATGAGGCCGAACCATCCATGATCGGGATTTCTTCGGCGCTGACATCAATAATCAGGTTATCCAAACCCAAGCCGGCACAGGCGGACATTAAATGCTCGACCGTGGAAACCTTGGCCCCATTTTTCACCAGGGTGGAAGCCATACGGGTTTCGCCAACAATTTCCGCACTAACCGGGAATTCGACAATCGGCTGCAAGTCAACCCGACGAAACACGATACCCGTATCCACCGCTGCCGGACTGATTTTTAATTCAACCTTGGTGCCTGAATGCAAGCCCACACCAATGGTTTGCACGCTTTGTTTGATGGTTCTTTGAGTTAGCATGGTCAATTTTTCTATTCAGGCACACAGATGAGCCAAACCTCAGCCCATCTGCATTACCACAAATCCAGGCTTAGCCTAACTGTGCCAGCATGGTTTCAGCGTTCGACACTTCAAACGCACCGCCTTGCTCCACATTTAATTGACTTACTACGCCGTCATCGACCAACATCGAATAGCGCTGCGAACGGGTGCCCATGCCAAACTTGCTGAAATCGGCATCCAAACCCAAGGCTTTGCTAAAATCAGCATTGCCATCGGCCATCATGCGGATAACGCCTGTGGCTTTTTGATCACGGCCCCACGAGCCCATCACGAATGCATCATTCACCGAAATACACCAGATTTCATCCACGCCCTTGGCCTTCAATTGCGCGGCCAGTGCCACATAACCAGGCGCATGCTTGGCCGAACAGGTTGGTGTGAAGGCCCCCGGCACAGCAAAGATCGCAATCTTTTTGCCCTTGGTCAGGTCGCTGACGTTAAACGTATTTGGCCCCAGCGAGCAGCCTTCGGTTTCGGTTTCAATAAATTCTGCCAATTTGCCTTCTGGCAAACGATCACCCACTTTAATGGTCATATTCAATTCCTTGGAAAAATAGTCAAAAATTCGCCGCACAGTATCGATGCTTTCGATGCTTTCGACAGTTTCGCGGCGATTGCGCACGCAAGGCGTACAGTATGCCTGAATCAGGATTTTTGTGCAGCGCAACCATTCAAGTAACAGGGTCATCCCGAATTCACTGCATATCACCATCACAGCATCTCGGCATCGCGAAACACTTGCCATGCTGCATCAGCTGCTGCGCCGCGTGTCATCTTCACGCCAAAGCCATGCAATACGGTTTCAAATCCGCACAAGGTGGTGAGCACGCAATCGGGGTGAGCGTTGTAGCCCATGCTGCCGATACGCCAGATTTTTCCATGCAACGGACCAAAAGACGAACCAATTTCGATGTGGAATACTTTTAACAAGGCCGCGCGCAGCTTGTCGCCATCCACCCCTGGCGGTATCAACACACCCGTCACATTCGGCATTTTATAGCGCTTGTCGCCATACACGGTCAAGCCCATCGCTTCCACCCCGGCCACCATGGCATTGCCGCAAATGGAATGGCGGCGCGCCACCGCAGCATAGCCTTCGGCCACAAACAAACGGGCGCATTCGCGGCTAGCATACAACATGGTGGTGGCTTCGGTGTGGTGATTTAAGGCTTTGGATGACCAGTATTCCATAATCATGGCCAAATCAAAATAATTGGACGCAATGCGCACACCCTCGCCCGGCACGTAGCCGTGTGGGCGCAAACCTTCTTCAATATGGCGACGGCGCTGGATCACATGCGCCACCTGATCGCTGATGGTAATCGGCGCAGCCCCGGATGGCCCCATCAAACATTTTTGCAAGCCGGCGGTAACGCAATCGATTTGCCAGGCATCGGTGGGCAAGCGTGCGCCGCCTAATGACGCGGTCGCATCAACTTGTAACAGCACACCGTTTTCGCGGCAAATATGGCCGATTTGATCCAGTGGCTGCAACATGGTGGTCGAAGTATCGCCTTGGCAAATAGCCAGCAGCTTGGGATGATATTGTTTGATCGCCGCTTCAATCTGTTCGGGGTCGAGCACCGTGCCCCAAGGCGCTTCGACGATGCAAACCTCGGCCCGGACCCGTTGCGCAATTTCAACCATCAACTGTCCAAAACGGCCAAAGCTGGCCACCAACACCCGCTCCCCCGGTTCGATTATCGACACCATAACGCATTCGATGGCTGCCCTGGCCGTGCCGTCAATCAACAAAGTCCACTCGTTTTTAGTTCGAAACACCTGGCGATACAAAGCCATGGTTTCTTTCATGGATTGGCGAAAATGGGTATCGAACTGGCCCATCACTTGCGTGCCCATTGCGCGCAATACCCTTGGATCACAATTGATGGGGCCGGGGCCCATCAATAAATAATTGGCGTGGGAAATTTCTTCCATCATGGTTGCCTCACAACATTGGTTGAATGTCGGTTCAGGTTACCAGAATTAAGGCCAGAAAAATAATTTGAGTCTCAAAAAAATACAAGCAACCATTCATTTTGAAGAGAATGCGCACGGCTGCAGCAGGTCGTTTCGATTTGATTGAGCGGGAAGAGAGGGATTGCGTCCATACACACTGCGGCACGCATCAAAGCAAACACTGAGCACCTTGCGCGCTCAGGTTTGCTTTAAAGATGTCTGATTAATCCGCCTGCTTACGCAAAAACGCCGGAATATCATAGGTTTCCATGCCATTTTTTTCCATCGCACGCACTTGCTCGGAAGCCGATTCACGCCGCCATACCGCTGGCTGCTTCATCGTATCAAACGAGTTGCTGCTCGAAGCCTGACCCTGCACCGGTTGCGACACACTACCGCCACCCATGCCACCCACCGCCATGACCGGGCCGGTGCCAGTGCGCAAGACTGGGGTTTGCACCAGTTGCACATTCTTTTTGGCACGGCCCAAACCAGTTGCCACCACGGTTACGCGCAAGCTGTCGCCCATGGCGTCATCGTAAGCAATACCTTGCGCAATGGTGGCGTCCGCTGCCGCAAAAGCACGTACTGCAGACATCACTTCTTTAATTTCTTTACCCTTCAGGCTGCGGCTGGCCGTCACATTGACCAACACCCCGCGTGCGCCGGATAAATCGATGCCGTCCAGCAAGGGCGACGAAATCGCCTGTTCCGCCGCAATTCGGGCACGATCCACGCCCGAGGCGGTCGAGGTGCCCATCATAGCCTTGCCCTGCTCGCCCATAATGGTTTTTACGTCGTTGAAATCGACGTTGATATGGCCCGGGACATTGATGATTTCGGCAATCCCGGCCACCGCATTGTTGAGCACATCATCGGCATGCTGAAACCATTCCAGCATACTGTCATCTTCATAGATTTCTTCCAACTTTTCATTCAAGATGATGATCAGGGAATCGACCTTGGAAGCCAATTCTTCCAGACCCGCTTCGGCCACTTCCATGCATTTCTGGCCTTCATACGAAAACGGCTTGGACACCACCGCCACCGTCAGCGCGCCCATTTCTTTGGCGATTTCTGCTACTACAGGCGCAGCCCCCGTACCCGTGCCGCCGCCCATACCAGCCGCAATAAACACCATATGCGCGCCACGCAATGCGTCTTCGATGCGGCCACGGGTTTCTTCGGCCAATTTGCGCCCGATTTCCGGCTTCATGCCCGCACCCAAACCACTGGCACCAATTTGAATGATGTTATGTGCTTTCGATGCCGCCAGCGCTTGCGCGTCGGTATTGGCGGTAATGAACTCCACCCCATGCATACCCTTGTTAATCATATGCTGTACCGCATTACCACCGGCACCGCCCACACCAACCACCTTGATGACGGTGCCTTGTGTTGCGTTATCTACCATGTCAAAATCCATAATAAGCTCCTATTTCCCGTTTTAGTGCTGTTTTCAATCGCCAAACTTCACGGATGTAAGTTCGTCTGGCGGCTGAAAACTGCGTTTTGTCTATTGTATATTTAATTACCAAAAACCCATAGTACTACCGATTACCAATCCATTAAACTTTAAAAATTCCCTAAAAACCACTCTTTTGTGCGTTGCCACGCTGCCATAACCGACCCTTCTTGCCGGGTGACGATATGGCCGCGTATATATTGCTTCTTTGCTTCCAATAACAAACCTAATACCGTCGAATAACGCGGGCTGCGCACCACATCGGCCAGTTGACCGCGATAGTCTGGCGTGCCCAGCCGGGTTGGCTTTAAAAAGATGTCTTCCGCCAACTCCACCATGCCGGGCATTAAAGCACTCCCACCCGTAATGACTATACCCGACGACAGCACTTCCTCATAGCCGGATTCGCGCACAACCTGGTGTATCAAGCTAAATAATTCTTCCACGCGTGGCTCAATCACTGCCGCCAAGGCCTGGCGCGACAAACTGCGGGTGCCACGGTCGCCCAAACTGGGTACTTCCAGCGTTTCACCGGGGTCGGCCAGAATTTGCTTGGCCACGCCATAACGCATTTTGATTTCTTCCGCTTCCGAAGTCGGGGTGCGCAAAGCCATCGCAATATCGTTGGTGATTTGGTCGCCGGCAATGGGAATGACTGCCGTATGCCGAATCGCGCCCTCGGAAAACACCGCCACATCGGTCGTGCCGCCACCAATATCGATCAAGACCACGCCCAACTCTTTTTCGTCTGATGTCAGCACCGCTTCGGCCGAGGCCATCGGCTGCAAAATCAAATCCGACACTTCCAAACCGCAACGACGCACGCATTTCACGATGTTTTGCACCGCCGAGACCGCGCCCGTCACAATATGCACCTTCACTTCCAAACGAATACCACTCATGCCGATCGGTTCGCGCACGTCTTCCTGGCTATCGACGATAAATTCTTGCGGCACCGTATGCAGTAATTGCTGATCGGTTGGAATATTCACCGCTTTCGCCGTTTCAATCACCCGGTGGACATCGGCAGCGGTGACTTCTTTATCTTTAATGGCCACCATGCCGCTGGAATTAAAACTGCGGATATGGCTGCCCGCAATCCCGGCGTACACGTTTTTGATCTTGCAATCGGCCATCAACTCGGCTTCTTCCAGCGCGCGTTGAATTGATTCCACCGTGGCTTCAATATTCACCACCACGCCTTTTTTCAGGCCCTTCGATTCGTGTTGACCCAGGCCAATCACTTCGTGGTGGCCATCGGGCATGATCTCTGCCACCACGGCCACCACCTTGGAGGTGCCGATGTCGAGGCCCACAATCAAATTTTTCACGTCTTTTGTCATAAAATTCTTCTCTGCTTTCTGAACTTCAACGTCTGTATTGAGGCGCTGCCCGCGCACGCGCCGGTTTTGCCACAGGATGTTGCTCAAGCGTGATATTCAAGTTACTCGACTTCACCGCCAAACCATTCGCGTAACGCATATCCACACTCTCAATTTTGCCATTGGCTATTTGCAGCAATTTTGGGTACACCGCAATCAGCCGTTGCACCCGGTCTTTCAAGGTATGGCCGTTTTGCTCGCGCCCTAATTCAACGGTCGTACCATTATTCAATTTTACACGCCACGCATAGCGGTTTGAGAGCGCCAACTCTTCCGGCAACAAATTCAGCGGCTCCAACCATTTACGCAACTCCGTATACCGTGCCAATACTTCTTTTTCACTGCCTGCCGGGCCGGTCAATTGTGGCAAATTACTGTCCTTACCCAAGTCCTCTTCCGCTTCGGCCAGGTTGGCGGTAAATAATTCGCCATTCACCGACAACAAGCGCCCTTCATCTTCCCCCCAGGTGGCCAAGACCTGGTGTTCTTCCAATGCCACAATCAGGCGGTTGGGCCATTCACGCCGTACCGATGCGCGCCGCACCCAGGGTACGGCTTCAAATGCTTGCCTGACAGCATCCAAATCGGTGGTAAAAAAATTACCACGCAACTTCGGTATGGCGGTGCCACGTATGGTCAGCTCATTCACATGACGCAAATCCAGTTCACGGCCATTGACCACACTTTCAATCCTGATCTGGCGCAACACAAACATGGGCCTGTGCGCCAACCACCACACGCCACTGGCCAGCAACGACAACAACACCAAGCCCAATAGCGCATTGGCAATGCCGTTTAACAAGCGCGTGTCATGCCACACAAATTACCCCTTCCCTGCACTCATTTTTAAGCGTGCCGAACGCAAAATTTCAACGCATAAATCTTCATAACTGATACCTACCGCGCGCGCCGCCATCGGCACCAGCGAATGCCCGGTCATACCAGGCGAGGTATTGATTTCCAAAAAGAAGGGCGCTTGATCGCTGTCACGTATCAGCACATCCAGCCGCCCCCAGCCTTCGCAGCCAATGGCCTGATAGGCTTGCACCGCCATTTGTTCGATATGCTGGCGCAGGGCCGGGTCGATTTCTACCGGGCAAATGTATTGGGTATCGTCAGTAAAATATTTATTCTGGTAATCGTAATTGCCCGCCGGGGCGACAATTTCAATCATCGGCAAAGCGCGCGCCTGCTTGCCCTGGCCCAGCACCGCCACGGTAAATTCACGCCCGCTGATAAATTCTTCGGCCAATACCACTTCATCATACTTGGCGGCGGTTTGGTAGGCTTCGCTCACGTCAGAATACGCCACCACCTTGGTGATGCCGATGGTGGAGCCTTCGTGCGGCGGCTTCATGATCAAAGGCAAACCCAGTTCATCCGGCACGCGGCGCAATTCGCTGTTGGCGTCCAGCAGCGCATAACGCGGGGTCGGTATGCCATGCGAAATCCAAATCTTTTTGGTGTAGGTTTTATCCATCGCAATGCTGGAGGCCATCACACCACTACCAGTATAGGGAATGCCCAATTGTTCCAACACGCCTTGAATGCTGCCGTCTTCACCAAAGCGGCCATGTAGGGCAATGAAGACGCGGTCAAATTTTTCTGCCGCCAATTCAGCCAGGCTGCGCTCGCCGGTGTCGAAGCCATGGGCATCCACGCCGCGTGCGCGCAAGGCTTGTAACACGCCATTGCCGGACATAAATGAAATTTCACGTTCTGCCGAGCGCCCGCCCAGCAATACGCCGACCTTACCAAAGTCTGGCCCCTGCATCACAAAGTTCTTGTTGTCCTTATCACTCACGCTGCGTCCCCTTTGGCTTGTGCCCGTTCTGCCGTCATTTGCACCAGTTTGGGTGCCACCGTCCCCATCGACCCCGCCCCCATGCATAGCACCACATCGCCATCGCGCACGAAGCGCAAAATGGCCTGCGGCATTTCACTGATTTGTTCCACGAAAATTGGCTCCACCTCGCCGCGCACGCGTAGTGCATGCGCCAGTGCGCGGCCATCTGCCGCAACAATTGGCGCTTCGCCGGCTGAATACACTTCGCCCAATAACAGGGCATCGCAACGCGATAAGACTTTGACGAAATCTTCAAACAAATCGCGCGTGCGGGTGTAGCGGTGCGGCTGGAACGCGAGCACCAGGCGTCGCCCCGGATACGCCCCGCGTGCAGCAGCCAGGGTAGCGGCGGCTTCGGCCGGATGGTGGCCGTAATCATCGACCAATTCAAAATAACCGCGCCCCGCATTGGATAAATTCGTGGCTGAATTCGTGCCTGCATTTACCAACATGAGCGGCCCAATCGGCAAGCTGCCATGGCGGGTAAAGCGCCGCCCCACACCGCGAAATTCCAGCAAGGCGGTTTGGGTAGAATGATCGGCCACCCCCACTTCGCGCGCAATCGCAATCGCGGCGCAGGCGTTTTGCACATTATGCATGCCGGGTTGATTCAAGCTGATCGCCAGTGGCGGGTAGCCTTCCTGCAGCACCGTGAAATGCATATAGTTTTGCACCGCACTGGCGTTGACGGCGCGCACGTCGGCGCGTTCATCAAAGCCGTAGGTGATGACCGGTTTGCTGACAAAAGGCATGATCTCGCGCACATGCGGGTCATCCATACACAGCACGGCCAAGCCATAAAAAGGCAACCGCCGGGTGAAATCGACAAACGCCTGCTTGAGTTTATTGAAATCGTGGCCGTAGGTTTCCATGTGGTCACTATCGATATTGGTGATCACTTCAATCTGCGGGAACAGGTTCAAAAACGAGGCGTCGGATTCATCCGCTTCGGCCACAATGTATTCGCCCGTACCCAATTTGGCGTGGGCACCAGCGCTGTTGAGGCGGCCACCAATCACAAAAGTCGGGTCGAATCCGCCTTGTGCCAGCACGCTGGCTACCAGACTGGTAGTGGTGGTTTTGCCGTGCGTGCCTGCAATGGCAATGCCGCGCTTCAAGCGCATCAATTCTGCCAACATCACGGCGCGCGGCACAATCGGGATATTGCGCGCACGGCCGGCCAGCACTTCCGGGTTATCGTCTTTTACTGCGGTGGAAGTGACAATGGCTTGCGCCTCACCCACATGCTCGGGCGCGTGCCCCAGGTACACGCGCGCGCCCAGCTCAGCCAAACGCTGGGTGGCGCTATTGCTGCCGATATCGGAGCCGGACACGGTGTAACCCGAATTGAGCAACACCTCGGCAATGCCGCTCATACCGCTGCCGCCAATACCAACAAAGTGAATGTGCTGTACTTTATGTTTCATTTGATTCCATGCGTCCTAAATAACTGCTTCCAAAATGGCGGCGATTTGTTGATTTGCATCACGCCTGCCCAACCCCCGCGCCGCTTGCGCCATGGCTTGGCAATCGCTGCGCGTCAAAACGCGCAATTCATCGGCCAAACGCTGGGCCGATAATTCGCCTTGCGGCAAATGGCGCGCCGCCGCCTGCTCTGCCATCCACTTTGCGTTGTCACGCTGGTGGCTGGTGGTGGATGCCACAAACGGCACCAAAATACTCGCCACACCAGCCATGGTCAGCTCACTCACCGTAATCGCCCCGGCCCGGCAAATCACCACATCGGCCTTGGCGTATTGCGCTGCCATATCGTCGATAAAGGCCAGCACTTGCGCCGCCACCCCGGCCTTGGCATAGGCGGCTTGCAAGCCTTCAATATGCTGTTGGCCGGACTGATGTACCACCTGCGGACGCACCTCCGGCGGCAATAAGGCCAGCGCGGCGGGCACGGCTTGGTTCAAGGCTTGCGCGCCCAAGCTACCGCCGACCACCAAAATATTCAAAGGCCCGCTGCGGTTGGCAAAACGCTGCTGCGGCGGCGGGATATCCGCAATCACCTGGCGCACAGGGTTACCCGTTACCACCACTTTGCTGCTGGCGCTGTTACTGCCATTGCTGCCGTCGTTATGACTGCCCACACTAGGCAAGCCAAAACACACACGTTGTGCCAAGGGCTTCAAGGCTTTGTTGGACAGCAGCAAAGCCGCATCCGCATTCACCAACACCAGCGGAATGCCACGCAAGCGCGCCATTAAACCACCCGGCACCGTCACATAACCACCCATCCCCAATACCACATGGGGCCGACGCTGCCCTAAAAAGCCAAAGCAGCGCACAAAACTGGCCAGCATTTTACCCACGCCGCTCAAACTATGCCCCCAACCTTTACCGCGCAAGCCGGAAAAAGCAATGGTATCCATCGCAATGCCCTGCGGCGGCACCAATCGCCCTTCCATGCCATGGGTCGTGCCCAACCAGCTCACTTCCCAACCGCGCTCGCGCATGGTGGCCGCAATGGCGAGGCCGGGGAAGATATGCCCGCCAGTTCCGGCAGCCATAATCATCAGGCGGCGCGCTGGGCTCGTGGTTTGCGTGGTTTGCGTGGTTTGCGCAGTTTGCGCAGTTTGCGCAGTTTGCGCAGTTTGCGCAGTTTGCATAGTCATACCCGCCCCCCGCGCATCAGGATGCGGGTTTCATAGTCTATCCTCAGCAAAATCGCCACGCCGATCGCATTCAACACCACGCCCGACCCGCCATAACTCATCAGCGGCAAAGTCAAACCCTTGGTTGGCAATACACCCAAATTCACACCCATATTGATAAACGCCTGCACCCCGATCCAAATGCCAATGCCTTTGGCCACCAAACCGGCAAAGGTTAAATCAATGGCAATGGCTTGCCGCCCAATTTCAAAGGCGCGCTTGATCAACCAGAAAAACATCAACATCACCACCAACACGCCAACAAAGCCAAGTTCTTCACCAATCACGGCGAGCAAAAAGTCGGTATGGGCTTCCGGCAGATAATGCAGCTTTTCCACACTACCACCCAAGCCCACGCCAAATATTTCGCCCCGGCCAAAGGCAATTAAGGAATGCGAAAGCTGATACGCCTTACCCAGCGCATTGGTTTCTTCCCACGGATTGAGGTAGGCGAAAATCCGTTCGCGCCGCCATGGTGAGAGCCAAATCACCGCACCAAAAATCGTCACCAGCGTCACGCTGATGCCGCCAAACCAAACCCCATTCACGCCGCCGATAAACAAAATGCCCATGGCAATGCAAACGATGACGCCAAACGCGCCCAAGTCCGGTTCCAGCAACAGCAATAAACCCACCACCCCTACCGCAGCGGCCATGGGCAAAAAGCCTTTGGTGAGTTGATGCATGAATTCTTGCTTGCGCACGGTGTAATCGGCGGCGTAAATCACCATCATCAACTTCATCAATTCGGACGGTTGCAAATTAATGCCTTTCAAACTCAACCAGCGCTTGGCACCATTCACTTCTTTGCCAATGCCGGGTACCAATACCAGGGCCAATAAAATCAGCGTACCCACAAACAGATACGGAGCCAGTTTTTGCCAGGTCCGCACTGGCATGCGAAACACCAGCAAGCCCGCCACCAAACCCACCAAAATAAAAATGGCTTGGCGGGTCAGGAAGTGGGTGTTTTTAAAGTTCGCATATTTGCTCGAATCGGGCAGTGCGATGGAAGCGGAATACACCATCACCATGCCCATCAACATCAATAAAAATACCACCCAGAACAAGGGTTGATCATATTCCATCATGGTTGAAGGACGCGCGTGACTATGCACCGGGGCTGGTTCTGCCACCCGGTTTTGCCACCATTGTGAAAACGCGAACTTCAATTGATTCATTTTGCTGCCAATCCTTTTATGTTGTTTTCTCTTGTTTGATACCGTCACGCGTGGGCACGGGGTGCCCACGCTACGTCTTTACGCTATTTCACCGCTTTGCAACGCCCATTCCCGCACCGCACTCACAAACACTTCGGCGCGGTGCGCGTAATTTCTAAACATATCCAAACTGGCACAGGCAGGTGACAGCAATACCGCATCGCCCGCTTGCGCCAGTGCTGCCGCCTGCTCGACCGCCTGCTCCAGCGTGGCACAGTCATGTAGCGCCACACCCGTGCCTGCCAGCGCGGTGCGCAAAGCTGGCGCGTCGCGCCCGATCAGGCATACGGCGCGCACATAACGCGCAACCGGGTCGGCCAAGGGTGAAAAATCCTGCCCTTTGCCATCGCCCCCGGCAAGCAACACAATCCGCGCTTCACTACTGTTGAACGCCGCCCCCAAACCATTTATCGCCGCCACCGTGGCCCCCACATTGGTGCCTTTGCTGTCATCATAAAAATCCACGCCGCCAATGTTTTGCAGCCATTCCACCCGGTGCGGCTCGCCCGCGTAGTCGCGCAAGCCATGCAATAACGGTGCCAGCGGCAAACCAATCGCACGGCATAAAGCCAGTGCCGCCAGCGCATTCAAGGCATTATGCTGACCACGAATTTTCAGCGCATCGGTGGGCATCAAGCGCTTCATGCTGATTTCCACCGGCACCACTTCGCTTTTGCGACGGCGCTTTTTCTCGCCCTCTTCTTGCGCCTGGGCCACCGACAGCCATTGCACGCCACGCTCGTTTTGCAAACCAAAGGCATCCGGGCTTTGCGCCTCGCTTAAGCCAAAGCTCAATTGCGCCACGCCAGCCTTGGCCATGGCCATCACCCAACGGTCATCCCGATTCAAAACCTGCGCCGTTTTGGTGCCCAATTCGGTGCCCAATTCGCGGCCAAAAATGCGCGCCTTATCCGCCGCATAGGCTTCCATGGAACCATGCCAATCCAAATGGTCTTGGGTTAAATTGAGCACGGTGGCCGCATCCGCTTGCAAGCTATAGGTGGTATGCAATTGAAAGCTCGATAATTCCAGCACCCACACCTGCGGCAAGCTGTTTTGTGCCAACATGGTGCGCAACACATCCAACGCCGCCGGGCTGATATTGCCCGCCACTTGCACGCTCATACCCGCACGCGCACACAGCAAACCGACCATACTGGTGACCGTGGTTTTGCCATTGGTGCCAGTGATGGCTATCACTTTTGGGCTATAGCCCTGGCTTTCACGCAGTGCAGCCAGCGCCTGGGCAAAAATTTCAATTTCACCCCAAACCGGAATGCCACGCTCCTTGGCAGCCGGTTCAATCCGCGCCAATTCGCCATGCGGGGCCAAACCGGGGCTGACGGCAATAAAATCGACCACAAAATCGGCATCGTCCAACAAGGCCGGGCTAAAACCCCCCTCGGGGCAGGCAATAAACGGCACGGCCGGACAAGCTTGCTGCAATTGGGCCAGACGTGGCGGCGCGCTGCGGGTATCGGCCACCCGACATTGCGCACCACAGCCAACCAGCCATAGCGCAAGCGCCAAGCCAGATTCGCCCAGACCCAAAACCAATACCCGTTTGCCGCTATAGTCCATGTTCCCGATTTTCCAATCTATCCAATTTAGCTCAATTTAGCCAACGCTTAAACGCAACTTCAACGCAACTTCAACGCAACTTCAACGCAGTTTCAGCGTGGACAAACCAAACAACACCAACATCATGGTGATAATCCAAAACCGCACCACGACCTGGGTTTCTTTCCACCCCTTTTGTTCAAAATGGTGGTGTAGCGGGGCCATTAAAAATACCCGCTTGCCCACCCCGGTGCGTTTCTTGGTCCACTTAAATACCGACACCTGCAAGATCACTGAAATGGTTTCCGCCACAAACACCCCGCCCATGATGAAGAGTACAATTTCCTGCCGCACAATCACCGCAATCGTACCCAGCGCCCCACCCAAAGCCAAAGCCCCCACGTCACCCATAAACACTTGCGCCGGGTGCGCGTTGTACCACAAAAACGCCAACCCGGCCCCGGCCATGGCTCCGCAAAAAATCAATAATTCCCCCGCGCCCGGAATATGCGGAATAAACAAATATTTGGAATAGTTGGCGCTCCCGGTTAAATACGCAAACAGGCCCAAAGCAGAACCCACCATCACGGTGGGCATTATCGCCAAACCATCCAGCCCATCGGTCAGGTTCACGGCATTGCTGGTGCCAACGATGACGAAATAAGTGAGCGTAATAAAACCCCACACCCCGAGCGGATAGCTGAAGGTTTTAAAGAAGGGTACGATTAAATCAGCCTTGGGCGGCAAATACATCGAGAAACCGGATTTTGCCCACTCCATGAACAAATCCATCACCTTGGTGCCAGTTGGCACCGAGACCGAAAACGCCAAATACAAGGCCGCAGCCAAGCCGATCAGCGATTGCCAGAAATATTTTTCACCCGATGGCATGCCTTGCGGGTTTTTGTACACCACTTTACGATAGTCATCGAACCAACCAATGGCACCAAAGCCGAGCGTGACGATCAGCACTGGCCAAATAAAGCGGTTACTCAAATCACACCACAGCAAGGTGGCAATGCCGATCGCAATCAAAATCAACACCCCGCCCATGGTGGGCGTGCCGGATTTGATCAGATGGGTTTGTGGCCCATCGGTGCGCACCGCTTGCCCGACTTTTAACTCGGTCAATTTACGGATCACCGCCGGGCCTGCAATCAAACCAATCGCCAAGGCGGTAAGGGTGGCAAACACCGCGCGAAAGGTGATGAAGTTAAAGACCCGCAGCGGGCCAATATCTTGCTGAAAAAATTGTGCTAACCAGAGCAGCATATTATTGTTCTTCCTTTAATGGCCAGGTGGGCACGAAATGCGAAACCACACGTTCCATGCGCATAAAGCGCGAGCCTTTGACCAAAATGGTGGCGCGTGGGTGCAGGATTTGCTCTAGTTCTTCCAGTAAATCCGCGATTTGGGTAAAGTGCTGCGCACCCGTACCGAACGCTTGTTGGGTATGTTTGCTCAAGGGGCCAAGACAAAGCACGGTTTCAATGCCCTGCTGGCGCGCCAAATGCCCGGCTTCTACGTGAAATTCTGCCCCTTGGTCACCGACTTCACCCATATCACCCAATACCAAAATGCGCGGTGTCGGCGCTTGCGCCAACACCAAAATGGCGGCACGCACCGAATCCGGGTTGGCATTATAGGTATCGTCGATGATTTTTGCGCCATTTGCCACGGTTTTGGTTTGCAAACGCCCGCCGACCGGGCGAAATGCTTCCAACGCACGGGCCACGGCCAAAATATCCAGCCCCAAGGCCACGCTACAGGCAATCGCTGCCAGTGCATTGCGCACGTTGTGTTCCCCTGCCACACGTAATTTCAGGGGCAACATACGCACGCTTTGGCTTGATCTGAGTGCGACCCGTAAATCGCTGCCGCTTTCACCGCCTTTTTCATTGATGCGGTACTCGCAACTGATATCGGCCACATCACTCAAACCAAAGGTCAGGGTGTGCGCACCAGCTTGGCGCGCCAATTGATACCAGAGTGGCGTAAATTCATCATCGGCAGGAAACACCGCCACGCCATTTTCGGGCAGGCTGGCAATCACATTGCCATTTTCTTGCGCCACCGCTTCCACGTTTTGCATAAATTCCAGATGCTCGCGCTGGGCATTATTCACTAGCGCCACGGTGGGTTTGGCCAAATCGGCCAGATACGCAATTTCACCAGGGTGGTTCATACCCATTTCGATGACGGCGGCCTGGTGCTCGGGCAGCAAACGCAAGAGCGTAAGCGGTAAGCCAATCGCATTATTGAAGTTGCCGCGCGTGGCGCAACGTCCGGCTTCGCCATACACGGTGGCCAGAATTGCGGCCAGCATTTCTTTGACCGTGGTTTTGCCATTGCTGCCCGTCACCGCAATGAGCGGCAAATCAAATTGAGCACGCCAAAACGCGCCCAGGTGGCCTAAGGCGCGCAGGCTGTCTTTCACCAACAGCGTTGGTAGTGTCCATTCCTCGGGCACTCTTTCTGCCACCACGGCAACTGCACCAAGCGCCGCCACTTGCGGCAAAAAGTCATGCGCGTCAAAACGCTCACCGCGCAAGGCAATGAATAAATCGCCCGGCTGCACTTTGCGGCTGTCGGTGGCAATGCCGGTGATGGGCAGATCGAGATTGACCTGAAAGCCGGCAATGCGTTCTGCCTGGGGCAAGGCTTGCACCAGGGTATATAAGGTGGTATCGAAGCTGATGTCGAATTGATCGGCGTGATTGTTCATGTGATGATTCATGCGCGCCTCATCGTGGGCCGGGTAGCCAGAGCCAAAGCGGCTTGTTCAGTATCGGAAAATGGCAATTTTTTACCCTTTATTTCTTGATAGTTTTCATGGCCCTTACCCGCGATCAGGACCACATCCTGTTTGGCAGCGTGTTTGATGGCAGACAGGATGGCGGCAGCCCGATCATCCATCATTTGCGCCGACTTGCTGATGCCCTTTGCGATTTGTTGAATGATTGCGCCCGGTTCTTCGCCGCGCGGGTTATCGCTGGTGACCATGATTTGATCGGCCAATTGCGCCACCGCGCCCATTTGTGGCCGCTTGCCGGGGTCGCGATCTCCGCCGCAACCAAACACGCACCATAATTGGCCGCCGCGCTCGGTCGTGACCGGGCGCAAGGCCAGCAAGGTTTTTTCCAGCGCATCCGGGGTGTGGGCATAGTCCACCACCACCAGCGGGGCATCCACGCCGCCCATTTGCTGCATGCGGCCAGGCGCGGCTTCCAGCGCTTCGACTGCTTTCACTGCGACGTTAAATTCCATGCCAGAAGCCAGCATCACACCCAACACCCCGAGCGCATTGCTGATGTTGAATTGGCCCAGCAGCCGGGTTTTGACCTGGCATTGGCCTTGCGGCGCGCTCAAATGAAATTCGGTGCCGCCGGTGCCACCAGCACGGCTGCGCAAATGGCTGGCGCGCAACACTTGCATGGCTGGCGGCCATGCCGCTGCAGCCAGTACTGCCGACTCGTCATCGGCTATGGTATAGCCTATGGTGGCCACAGTGCCAGCCAAGCGATGTGCCAAACGCAGGCCCATGGCGTCATCCAGATTCACCACCGCATGGCGCAAACCGGGCCAGTCGAACAAGCGGTTTTTTGCCGCTTCATAGGCGGCCATATCACCATGAAAATCCAGATGATCCCGCGTCAGATTGGTGAACAAGGCAATATCCAGATGCATACCGCGCATGCGCCCTTGTTCCAGCCCAATGGAGGACGCTTCCATCGCCACCGTTTGCACCCCCGCCGCGCGCATCTGTAGCAGGGTATTTTGCAACGTAAGCGCATCGGGCGTGGTGTAGCCATTGGCGACAAATTCGCCATCGCCCTTATTCAAAACTGCCACGCCCAGGGTGCCGATGACACACGCGGGGGCATGGCGTGAGAAGGCGCGCCCCAACCACAGCGCGCACGAGGTTTTGCCATTGGTGCCGGTCACGGCAATGGTGAGCATGGTTTGATCGGGCTGCGCATAAAACGCATTGGCGATTTCACCGGCATGCCAGGCCAAGTTCGGCACGGCCAAATGCCTGATGTTGGCAAACTCAGTGGCAAATTCGGTGGGCCAGAAAAAATTATCCGGATCATAAATAACCGCGCTGGCACCTTGCCCCAGCGCCGCCAAAATATGCTGCCGCCCATCCCCGGCAATGCGCCCGTCGCCATTGATGATGGGATAAGCCAAAAACACATCGCCCGCCTGCAGCGTGCGGCTATCTGCGCCAAGCGCACGCGCGCCCACGCCTGCCAGGAAAGCCAGTATCGGCGCGAGTTCGATTGCAGTAGCGGTAGCATTGGCATTAGCAGTAGCGGTCATCGTATTCGACATTACAAACTCTCCTGCACGCCATCGGCGGGAATCACAATATTCACGACTGAAGAATCGGGCGTAATATTTAATGCACGCAACGCGTTGGCCGCCACCGCTGAAAAAGTCGGTGCCGCCACATCGCCACCAAAGTGCACCAGACCACCCGGTTCATCAATCATCACCGCGATAATGATGCGCGGATTTGACATCGGGGCCATCCCCACAAACGAGCCGACATAGCGCCCTTTATCGTATTGCCGCCCCACCACTTTATAGGCAGTACCGGTCTTGCCGCCAACCCGGTAACTGGCCACTTGCGCCTTGGGGGCCGTGCCTTCGGGCGTGACCACCGACTCCAACATGGCGCGCATGCTTTTTGCGGTTTGCGCTGAAATGACTTGCTGGCTATTGGGTAGCTCAGTCACTTTTTGAAACGAGAGCGGGATGATGTCGCCATCGCGCGCAAAAATCATATATGAACGCGCCAATTGCATTAACGATACCGAAATCCCGTGGCCATAGCTCATGGTGGCTTGCTCAATCGGCCGCCACGATTTGTACGGCCGTACCCTTCCTGCCACCGCACCGGGAAAGCCAAATTTGGGGGCCTGGCCCAAACCAATCTTGGTGAACAGTTCCCACATTTCTTGCGGCTGCATGCTCAAGGCCATTTTTGCGGTGCCAATATTGGACGACTTTTGAATGATTTGACTCACCGTCAACGCGCCATGGGCGTGCGAATCGGTAATCGTGGCCGGGCCTATCGTCATTCTGCCCGGCGACGTTTGAAATACCGTATTCGGGGTAACACGCTTGGTATCGAGCGCCAGCGCCACGGTAAATGGTTTCATGGTGGAACCGGGTTCAAAGGTATCGGTCATGACGCGGTTGCGCAATTGCTGGCCGGTGACGGTGCGGCGGTCATTGGGGTTGTAGCTGGGGTAATTAGCCAGCGCCAACACTTCGCCGGTTTTTACATCCAACACCACCACGCCACCCGCTTTGGCTTTGAATTTGACCACCGCTTCTTTGAGTTGGGTATAGGCGATATATTGCAACTTGCTATCGACCGAGAGGGTTAAATCTTTACCGTCACGCGGTTCACGCACGTCGGTAATATCTTCCACGATATGGCCGATGCGGTCTTTAATCACATAGCGGCTGCCAGCCGTGCCGACCAGATTTTTTTGCTGCGATAATTCCATACTCTCCTGACCGACATCTTCCACATTGGTAAAACCGACGATATGCGCCATCACATCGGCTTCGGGGTAATGCCGTTTCGATTCTTTGCGGGTTTGCACGCCTTCAATTTTTAGCTTCATAATCGCTTCAGCGGTTTCTGGCTCCACTTGCCGTTTCAAGTAGACGAAATTGCGGTCAGAATCGAGCTTTTTGAGCAAGTCCAGCGTACCCATGTCCAACAATTTGGCCAGCGCATTGAGTTGATCCGGCGCTGCCTGCAATGCTTCTTCAGGATTGGCCCAAATCGCCTTAACCGGCACCGAGGTGGCTAATACCTGGCCATTGCGATCAAAAATTTTGCCGCGATTGGCTGGGAGCTCGATGGTGCGGGCATAGCGTGATTCACCTTTTTTCTGCAAGAAATGATTCGAAATCGCTTGCAACCACAAAGCCCGGCCAATTAAGCCCATAAATGCCGCAAACAACACAAACATCACAAAACGCGAGCGCCATGCGGGCAGCGCGGCTGCCAACATCGGATTTTTGACAAAGGGCACACCCTTGCCAGCCGCCACTCGCATTATGGCTTGTGTTGCACGTTTCATTTTCCCTCCATCTTGATATACTGCACCCGCTCCGGACTCAGTGCCACCATATCCAACTCTTTGCGCACTTTGGCTTCAATGCGCGAATGCAAACCCAAGGTCGATTGATCCAACTGCAACTGCGACCATTCCGTATCCAAACGGCGCGCCGTGGTTTGCGCTGCTTCCAATTCCACAAATAAATGCCGTGCCTGATATTGCGCCCGCACCAAAGACAGGCTCGACAACACCAACAACAAGGTCAGTAAGGCGCTCAAACGACCACTCATGCTGCCTCCTTGACATCATGCGCGACATTCGTGCGCTCAGCCACCCGCATCACCGCCGAACGTGCACGCGGGTTTTCGGCAATTTCAGCACTCGATGGCTTTTGTTTGGAAATCAGTTTTAATTGCGGCTGCGGCAAATCGACAGCACGAATCGGCAAACGGCGGTCTGGCTGTTCCACATGGGCTTTACTGGCCATAAAACGCTTGACCAATCTATCCTCCAGTGAATGAAAGCTGATCACCACCAAGCGTGCGCCCGGTGCCAGCGCGGCAAACGCTTGTTCTAGCCCGATTTCGAGGTCTTCAAGCTCTTGATTGATGAAAATCCGGATAGCTTGAAAGGTCCGTGTAGCCGGATCCTTACCCTTCTCGCGGGTCTTGACGGCTTGTGCCACGATCTGGGCAAGCTGTCGTGTGCCTGAAATTGGCTCGATTGCTCGGCGAGCAACAATCGCCTTTGCAATCTGAAAAGCAAACCGTTCTTCCCCATAATTTCGTATCACCTTTTCTATTTGATCTTCGGCCTCTTGTGCCAACCATTGCGCGGCAGAAATGCCACGCCGGGTATCCATGCGCATATCCAATGGGCCATCTGCCTTAAAACTGAATCCTCGTGTTGCATCATCGACCTGGGGTGAAGAAATCCCCAAATCCAGCAACACCCCCTGTACTTGTCCGGCTTGCCCTGCCGTGGCATCCTTACCCACCCGACCAAGCAGCAGCGCCAAATCTTGCCCCATACCAGCAAAACTGCCATGCACAATATGAAACCGACTATCATTAATTTGCGCAGCATTGGCAATCGCGTCCGGGTCTTTATCAAAGGCCAGCAAGCGCGCGTTTGGCCCCAGGCGCGACAGCAGCAAACGGCTGTGGCCACCGCGCCCAAAGGTGCCGTCCACATACACGCCATTCAAGGGGGCGTTGTCTGGCAGCAAGGCATCGATTGCCTCATCCAATAGCACCGTGCGGTGCATGAGCGCCGTTGTCATCATCGCTGCCCGTTAAAAGGAAAAGTTAGCTAATACATCAGGCATACCGGTGGCAACGGCCTGTGCTTCATCTTGTGCCAATTTGGCGGCATCCCAGATTTCAAAGTGGCTGCCCATGCCCAGCAACATTACATCGCGCTCCATGCCCACCGCACTGCGCAACTCCGGTGCAATCAAAATCCGGCCTGCCGTATCGAACTCCACATCACAGGCATTACCCAAAAAGATACGCTGCCAGGCGCGTGCCGACATCGGCCAGGCGGCAATTTGATCGCGATGATTTTCCCAAACCGGGCGTGGAAACAACAGCAGGCAACCGTGCGGGTGGCGGGTTAGTGTCAGGCGTCCTTCGCATTGAATGGTCAGCGCGTCACGATGCTTGGCAGGGACAGACATCCGGCCTTTGGCATCGAGATTGATCGAAGACGCACCTTGAAACACGAAAAACTCCTTTTTTTGAAAAACCCGATTTGGGCCAAAAATCCCACAAATCGACACTTTTTGACACTAGCCCCCACTTTAAAGGATGGTTGACGATGGGTCAAGCGAATTCGCGCATTGAAATTCGCGTTTTTACCAATAAAGTCAAGGACTTAGCGCAACTCGCTGAAGTGATGCCTCGAATAAAAATCCCCAATAAATTAAGCACTTAGATGAAGCTTTGAATGTGACGCATCAGCTATTTACATGTGTATTGGAGGAAATTTTTTATCCCACCCGGAAACAGGCTGTCGTTTTGTCGAAAAAATAATTCCCACAACGTTGTAAGAATTGTTTGCTGAAGTTGTTGCGTTGCAACACTAGACGAAGATACAACATCTGCCGCACTTTTTATCCGGCAATACCCACTTACAATTTTCCTCACGGAAACACAAAACCGCGCCGATAATGGTAGTAAGCGGGTCGAAAAGTCGGACGATGATCATATCAATTCAACATCAATGCAACATCAATTCAACATCAATGCAATTTATTGATTGTCATACGCCAGACATTTTTGTTATTCTTGACTTGCGAGCTTATTGTTTTACCCGATCACGCTGTACCAGCCTGCGAGGAGTCCATCATGATGAACATTGCCATCGCCAACACCCGCCCAGTTTATGATTTGCGCGAGGTGCAAGGTGCCAAAGAACGCAGCCAGGGTCGTTCCCCCGACCTGGAAGCATTTTATGAGCGCATGCTAAATAGTGGTGCCGACCGCTTCGTCACCAAACCTTCCTCCCCCACTGCGCTGGATACGCTGTATGACGACTGCCCCAATTTTACCGAAGTGCTGGACGATTTAAGCCGTTACCTGGGCTTGGCGCTGGCCGGCAGTGGCGGTATGAATGTGATGCCGATTCTGTTACTGGGCGACCCCGGCGTCGGCAAAACTCATTTTGGCAAGCGTTTGGCCGATACCGTTGGTACAGAATTTGAATTCATCAGCATGAATGCATTGTCGGCGGGGTTTGTCATTACCGGCAGTTCAGCCACCTGGAAAGGGGCCAAATGTGGCAAGGTGGCGGAGCGCCTGGTGCGTGGCCGTTTTGCCAACCCGGTGGTGATGCTGGATGAAGTCGAAAAAGCCAGCGGTTCGACCCAATCCGACCCGATGGCGGCGCTATACCAGTTGCTGGAACCGGAAACCAGCCGCAATTTCCGTGATGAATTTATTGATGTCGATATCGACGCCAGCCAAATCTTTTGGGTCATGACCGCCAACAGCACCGACGGTATTCCTTCGCCCTTGCTTAACCGCATGGCGGTGTATGAAATCCCCGCGCCTAGCCCAGAGCAGGCGGCGGCGATTGCGCAGCGCATTTACGACGGTTTGCGGCGCGAATTAAAATTACCTCAGTTTGATGCCAGCTTAAGCGAGCCAGTGTTGGAGCGGCTGGCCAGCATTTCCCCGCGTGACATGCGCAAAACCTTGCTTGATGCGCTGGGTTATGCGGTATCGAATGGGCGCGAATTGGTACAGGTGGAAGATATTCGTATCAAAACCAGTGTGGGCAAGCATCATAAAATAGGTTTTTAACGCCATGACTTCTTTATCACCTGATGTTGAACAAAATATTGCCAGCTTTGTCAGCGCCGCGCAAAGCGCCTTCGGGGCCGATTTGGTATCGGCCATTTTATATGGCTCGGCAGCATCGGGCCAAATGCGCGCCACTTCCGATGTCAACCTGTTGCTGGTACTCAAACAATTTGCGCCGCAAGCGGCCAATGCCCTGCGTGAGCCGATGCGCATGGCGCACGCCGCGCTGCAAATGAAGGTGATGTTTTTGCTGGAAACCGAGCTGGACGCTGCCGCCACCGCCTTTGCGGTGAAATTTGCCGATATGGCGGAGCGGCACCGGGTTTTGTTCGGGCCAGACCCGTTTGCCAGCCTGAGCCCCTCGCGCGCGGCGCTGATTTTTCGCTTAAGACAAATTTTACTCAATTGGCAATTGCATTTGCGTGAGCGTTATGTGTTGGTGAGTTTGCGCCCGGAAAAACTGGTGCCCATCATTGCCGACAGCGCCTCGCCCTTACGCGCCAGCGCGGCCTCGATTATGCAACTGCGTGGGCAAGCGCCGCTGCCCGCCAAGCAGGCATTGGAAGTGCTGGTGCAAGAGTTGATACAAGCGTTGCCACCGGCGTCCGGCGAAGCGGGCCTGCAAGCGGCGCTGCAGCACATGTCGCACGCGCGCGAAACGACCGGTTTGGCCGAAGGGCAAGCGCTGCCGACCTTGTTGGGCTTGATCAAAATCACCGAATATTTGCGCCACTGCGCATTGCAGCTTGATTAACCTCAGCTTGATTAACCCCGGCCACCCAAAGAGCCTGCCCCATGAATCCATTTGATTTAACTGGCCCGCAATTTTTGCTGTTTTACCTGTTGTTTGGCGTGATGATTTGCTACTGGGTAAATTACGGCATCAATCAATTTGACAGCCGCTATCCCGTGCCGCCGACCTCGCTGGCGAGCGACCCGTATCTGATTGCGTATTTGCGTGCGGGTGGCAATGAAGCGATGCAAATTGCGATTTTATCGCTGGTAGATCGTGGCATTCTCACTGAAAGCAATGGCAAACTCAGCTTGGTGCCGGGTTTTTACCCCAGCCTGGTACAGCGCCCGATTGAAGCTTATATTGTGGCGCGCTATGCGGCCCGAAGCGGCCCACAAGCGCCGATTGACTCGCTGGCCTGGAGTGCGCCAATTAAACAACTGCGTGCCACCCTGGCGCAGCATGGTTTGGTGAAAAGCATCGATTTGGTCAGCAAGCGCCTGCCGCTGGTGTTGTTGGGTTGGGGCGCGCTGTGGGGGGTGAGCCATATTCGGCTGGATTTGGCGGCACAGCGTGGCCATGGCAATACTTTCTTTTTGAGCGCATTGAGCGTGATTTTTTCTGTTTATCTGCTGTTGCTGTTGTTTAAGGCCACCAAGCGGCGCAAGGAATTTTTGAAAAATCTGGAAACCTTGTTTCAGCGATTAAAGCAACGCGCAGCAGAAGTACCCGCAGGGGGTGCGACCAATGAAATGGCCTTGTTGGCGGCGATATTTGGGCTTGGCATGTTATCGGCCACGACTTTCCCTTACCGCGAACGGCTATATCCGACGCCCAAAGCGAATGACAGTGGGGGCGATGGGGGCGGCGGCGATGGGGGCGGCGGCGATAGCGGCAGCGGCAGCAGTTGCGGCGGCGGGGGATGTGGTGGCTGCGGTGGCGGAGACTAGGCCAATGGATCGGGTGGATCGGGTCGGTTTAGGCTGGCGCGGTGAGCTGGCGGTGGGTATTTTCAGCCATGTGGATCAAATTGATGTGGTGGAAGTGATTGCGGATGATTACTTCCACGCGAATCGGCGCGAGCTGGGCAGTTTGCGTGCGCTGGGGGAAATGTTGCCACTCACTTTGCATGGCGTGGCCATGGGTTTGGCCTCTTGCAGCGCGCCTGAGCCAAAACGGCTGGCGCGCATGGCCAGCTTGTTGGCGTGGTCGCGGGCTGAGTCCTGGTCAGAACATTTGGCCTTTGTACGCGCTGGCGGGGTAGAAATCGGCCATTTGGCGGCCCCGCCACGCACGGAGCAAACGGTGGCGGCCAGTATCGAAAATATCATGGCGGCAGCCAGGGTGGTGGGGTGCTTGCCACTGCTGGAAAACATCGCCACCTTGATTGACCCTCCCTTGAGTACGCTCGATGAAGTGACATGGATCAGTCAAATTATGGCGGGTAGCGGCGCGACCATGCTGCTGGATTTGCATAATTTATATGCCAATGCGGTGAATTTTGGCCAGGATGCGGCCAGCATGTTACTGCGCTTGCCGCTGGCGCGGGTGCAAAGTGTGCATTTGAGTGGTGGGCATTGGATTGCCGAGCCGGGTGGCCAGGGGCGGCGTTTGCTGGATGACCATGTGCATGATGT